>JAZUHQ010000231.1:0-4726 GCA_045641805.1 Lachnospiraceae bacterium | reverse complement strand
GAAGGCTTCGTTGTTCTTCCATATATGTACCCTGATCTGAACGTTGCAAGACAGCTTCAGAAAGCAGGTGCTGCCGCTGTGATGCCACTGGCTTCTCCGATCGGTTCCAACAAGGGTCTTGCCACTAAGTCCTTTATCCAGATCCTGATCGATGAGATCGACCTTCCGATCATCGTCGATGCCGGTATCGGCCGTCCATCCCAGGCTTGCGAGGCAATGGAAATGGGTGCTGCTGCCATCATGTGCAACACAGCCATTGCCACAGCTCGTGATATTCCTGCTATGGCAGGTGCTTTCAAGAATGCCATCGAGGCAGGCCGCAGCGCTTACCTTGCAGGTCTTGGCCGTGTGCTTGAGCGTGGTGCATCCGCATCTGACCCTCTCACAGGTTTCCTCAGAGACTAGGAGGCATTCCCATGGCAGAAAATCAATTCTTTGTCGACTCAGATAAGCTGAGTCAGAAGGCCCTGGAGATCAAGCATCGTCTTGAGCAGGACCCATCCTTCAGAAAAAACCATATGGAATACCTTCCGGGTATGGAAGTGATCCAGTCCGATATCAAGGATAAAGTCCTTGAGGCGATGAACGCCTACGATTATGACAAATATACTGCACAGGATGTCAAGCGTGCCCTGGACAGTGACTACTGCAGCATTGAGGATTTCAAAGCCCTCCTCTCCCCTGCAGCCGCTCCTTTCCTTGAGCAAATGGCAGCCAAAGCCAAGTACGAGACCAGTAAACACTTTGGCAACACCGTTTACATCTTTACACCGCTCTACATTGCCAACTACTGTGAGAACTATTGTATCTACTGTGGTTTCAACTGCTACAACGATATCAACCGTAAAAAGTTAAATACAGAAGAGATCCGCAAGGAGATGAAGATCATCTCCGATTCCGGTATTGAGGAGATCCTGATCCTGACCGGTGAATCCAGAGCCGTCAGCGATGTGACTTACATCGGTGAAGCCTGCAAGATCGCCCATGAGTACTTCAAAAACGTGGGCCTTGAGATCTATCCTGTCAATACGGACGAGTATGCCTACCTCCACGAGTGTGGTGCCGATTACATCACCGTCTTCCAGGAAACCTACAACGCCGACAAGTATGAGACCCTCCACCTCTTTGGCCACAAGCGTGTCTTCCCATACCGTTTTGACGCCCAGGAGCGTGCCCTCATGGGCGGTATGCGTGGTGTCGGCTTCTCTGCCCTTTTAGGTCTCTGGGATTTCAGAAAGGATGCCCTGGCAACAGCCCTTCATGTCTACTACTTACAGCGTAAGTACCCACATGCAGAGTTCTCCCTCTCCTGTCCAAGACTTCGTCCGATCATCAACAATGACAAGATCAATCCACTGGATGTCCACGAGAAGGAACTCTGTCAGATCATCTGCGCTTACCGAATCTTCCTGCCATATGCCAATATCACGGTTTCTTCCAGAGAGGAAAAGCACTTCCGTGATGGTATCGTGAAGATCGCAGCGACCAAGGTTTCCGCCGGTGTATCCACCGGTATCGGTGACCACGAGAGCAAATATAACGGAGAGGAAGCAGAAGGTGCCGGCGATGAGCAGTTCGATATCGCCGATGCCAGAAGCTTTGATGAAATGTATGGTGACATCGCTGCCGAAGGCCTTCAGCCTGTATTAAATGACTATGTGTACGTCTAATATCAAAAAACATATGAACGTCTGTATCACCAACCGCAGCCTTGCGGGTGGTGATCTGCTTCCGGCTCTGGAGAACGTCTGCAGAACCGATGTGGATCTCATTATCCTGAGAGAAAAGGACCTTTCGGAAGCCGCCTATGTAAGACTTGCTGTCAAAGCCCTGGAGATGGCTGAAAGATATGGAAAGCAGCTGATCCTGCACACTTTTACACATGCAGCAAGGCTTCTTGATCATCCGCATATTCATCTGTCCATGCAGGATTTCCTTTCCTTGACTGATGAAGAGAAGGCATTCTTTCAGACTATCGGTGTCTCCACCCACAGCTTAGATGAAGCACTTGCCTGTCAGCAGATGGGCGCTTCCTATATCACTGCAAGCCATATCTTTGAAACCAAGTGCAAGGAAGGGCTGGCGCCAAGAGGTCTGGCTTACCTGAAAGAAGTATGCGACAAGGTTTCCATCCCTGTCTATGCTTTAGGCGGCATTCATGAGGACAATGCCCACCTCTGCTTTGAAGCCGGTGCAGACGGCATCTGCATGATGTCCGACTACATGCAGCTTCCACCTGTCGATGACACGGCAGATCGCTATGGCAGACAGTTCCTTCTGAAGGAATATGGCCATGAGGGCCAGGAAAAACTGAAACAGAGTAAGGTCCTGGTCGTTGGTGCAGGCGGCCTTGGCAGTCCCGTGCTCATGTACCTGGCCGGTGCAGGTGTAAGCACCTTAGGGATTGCGGATGCCGATGTCGTTTCCATCAGCAACCTGCCACGCCAGATCATCCATGACACCGACAGAGTCGGTATCAATAAGGCGGAATCCGCCAAAGGCTACATCCACAAGATGAACCCACATGTGAAGGTCCACACCTATCCATTCTTCCTGACCGAAGATAATATCGAAGCCATTGTTAAAGACTATGACTTTGTCATCGACTGCGTGGACAACTTTGAAGGCAAGTTTCTGATCAACGACACCTGTGTCCATCTTGGAAAGGCCTTCTGTCATGCCGGTGTCATCCGTTTTGAAGGTCAGATCCTGACCTATGTTCCGGGCATGGGCCCATGTTATCGATGCATCTTCGAGGACGTCCCTGAAGATGGCGTAGTGCCGCATGCATCTCAAGTCGGCATTATCGGTCCTGCTGCCGGTATGATCGGTGCCATGCAGGCCATGGAAGCCATCAAATACCTGACAGGTATCGGCGAGCTCCTGACAGGCAAGATGTTCATCATAGATCTTCTGACCATGAAGAGCCGTATTGCCCGCTTCCCAAAAGCCATGCCGGGATGCAAGGCATGTGATTCTAATGAAAAACAATGAACTGACAAAAAATGCTGCGAATCAATCGCAGCATTTTTCATCTATTCGTTTAATTCTATACTCATTTACTATCGAATACTTCGTTGTCGAATTTCTCCCACAGAATCAAAAAAGCAGGATATAAAAAAATAGGATATTCCAAATACGATGCACAACTAAAAACATTGCAAAAACTAAGCCGTCACTTTAAAATAAGCATTAAGGAGGTGCTACACGATGTTCACTGATGACCGACACATCATTCCTGACGATATCAAAGCAATGACACTGGAGGAAATTCGAGCTGAAATTGCTGAAATAGAAAAGAATCTAAAACCTGTAGATCCTAACTGGATTAAAGAAACATACAAAGATTCTATTTTCAAGATATTTCAGTAAACGCTATCATACTAGCCCATGACCATTTTATCAGTGGTTTCTGTATATGACAGACCCTGTTTTGACGAACCAAACCAGGTTCACGTACGAAGAATTCTGTAATGAGTTTTAATACGTGAAACTGGTTCGTATTGATCTGTATTATAATGTAACGATATAAACCGGATTCTGGCCATTCATGAGATGGTAAGGTCCGGCTTTTTTTGTGCCTGTGACCAGTACCTGAATAATCTCAGGTTCAACAAGACCCAGTTCACCAATGAGCTGCATGATACCAGCTATGGTTTCCAGTGTGATCGCAGTCATGACGATTCGGATCTGTGGATTGTTTGCATAGAGAGCTTCCAGAATCTCTTTCATGTGACCACCGCTGCCGCCGATAAAGGCATGGGTGAGTGGTGGGAGATCTTTCAGCGCATCCGGGGCAAGTCCTTCGATCACAGTCAGGTTATCTGCCTGAAGTTTTCGGCTGTTTTCATGAATGAGTGCAATACCGTCAGGGTTTCTCTCGATGGCATAGACTCTGCCTTCCGGCATCACGCGGGCGGCTTCGATCGCAACTGAGCCTGTACCTGCACCGATGTCAGCCAGCACAGAATCTTTGCTAAGTCCAAGTTTTGAAAGGGCAATGGTACGGATTTCTGATTTGGTCATCGGTACTTTGCCACGGATAAAGGATTCATCACTAAGCCCATGGGTCGTATAAGCCTTTTCACATGTGTTTTCGAGGTAAATAACCGAGAGTGAAGGGAATACGGAATCTTGAAAATCCATTGGACTGCCGGTGACAATCGTTTCATCGGGCTGACCCAGATTGGAGCCAACAGCTATGAAGGTGTTTTCCATGCCGTAATCCATCAGTTTTTTACAAATAGCTGAGACATCTTCCTGTTTTCCAAGAATAGCGGCTATTTTATGGTTAATGCGAAGCTGTGTGATGATGGCAGCTTCTTTACCATGAAGACTCAGGAATATGACATCTTCCCATGTGCGGCCGATTCGGTTCATGAGTTCCAGTGGGGAGGAGATACCGCTGAATGTGCGGATCTCAAAATCCAGTCCGTCAAGTGCCTGCCGCATCTTTGGTGCGCCACTATAGAAGCCGATATCTCCGGAAAAGAGGACGGCTGCTTTTTTATATTCAGGGTGAGATAAGAGATAGTCTCTGATCTCATTATAGTTGTAAGAGATAAAAGATGGTTTGTGTGGCATGTCGGCCATGGCAACCATGCGTTTCGCACCGATCAGAAGATCGCTTTCGCTGATCGCAACCATCGCTTCCTGAGTGATCTGATCCTTGGACATACCCATGCCGATAAGGGAAACGGTGCGGCGGGTCTCTTCATGGTAGTCT
>JAZUHQ010000230.1:0-6850 GCA_045641805.1 Lachnospiraceae bacterium | reverse complement strand
CCGCTTGGCCTCCGACTTGGCGCAAGCACAACTTACAAGCTGAAATGTGATGAGGATCTTGTGAACTTCCACGCAACAGATTACCACGGCGTACAGTTCATCATGGAAGAGTTCGTTCCTGGTGAGATCTACTCCTACGATGGTATTTTTGACAGCAACGGTGATCCACTTCTTGAGACAGGTAACCATACACCAATCTCCATCATGGATTCCGTCAACAATAAAGACAATTCCATCTTCTATATCGAGAAGAGAATCGCTGATGATCTTCGTGAGATCGGCCGTAAGACAGTCAAGAGCTTCGGTGTTACAAGCCGTTTCGTTCATTTCGAGTTCTTCAGACTGACAGAAGATCATGCTTACCTTGGACCAAAGGGCACAATCATCGGTCTTGAGGTTAACCTTCGTCCATCCGGTGGTTTCACACCTGATATGTACAACTACGCGAACAGCACAAACGTATACAAAGACTGGGCAGACATGGTTTGCTTCGATAAGCTGACAGTGCCGGATTATCCTGAAAAGTATTACTGTGTATCCGCAGGCCTTCGTTACAACAAGCCATACATCCACAGCCAGGAAGAGGTTATGGGCAGATATGGTCAGAACATCATGATGGCGACTGAGCTTGATCCTGCACTTGCAACAGCAATGGGTGATTTCTTATACCTTGCAAGATTCAGCACAGAAGAAGAGATGAATGAGTTCCTCGCATATGTTTGCGAAGAGGCATAATAGATTCGAATAATTCAATAAAAGAGCAGAAGATACAACGGGGTATCGGCATACACCGGGGATCTTCTGCTCTTTTTTTCGTTGTCCGGAATATTTCAGACAGTTCCGGGATTTAGTTGTGCATGATGATATCCGCATATTTTCCGCGGGTGACTTTGATCAGATCATTGGGATTCAGTGTCAGCTGGGTGCCGATTCGGCAGCCGGACACATGGATCTTGTCAAAAGCGGCAGGGCTTTCATCGATTACGGTCGGGAACTGTTTTTTCATTCCGCTGGACGTACAGCCGCCGCGCACATAGCCGGTGATGGCGGTGATATCTTTGACATGGATCATTTCCACGTTTTTTTCGCCGACAGATTTGGCAGCCGCTTTCAGGTCCAGTTCCTGGTGGATCGGAATGACAAAGACAAAATAGTTTTTGCTTTTTCCGACAGTGACCAGGGTTTTGAAGGTCTGGTCGTAGGAGAGACCGAGCTGATCGGCCGTATGCAGTCCATCGATGAATTCATCACATTCATATTGCATGACGGTGTAGGACACCTTGTTTTTATCCAGAATACGCATCGCGTTCGTTTTGATTTCTTTTTCTTTTGCCATGGGAGTGCTCCTTTCAAACAGGTCTATTGTACAACCGGGAAAGAGAGAATTCAAGTTGCGCAAAAGAAAGGATAAAAAAAGCGAATTTTGGGATGACAATCTAAAAACAATAGTGCTATACTTTGAATAACTATGATTACTAATTGTTTTTTCTAGATACATATAAGAAAGAAAAAGAGGGAATAGAATGAGAATAGGATTTGATAACGACAAGTACATCCATATGCAGTCTGAGCATATCAGAGAGCGTATGTCCAAGTTTGGCGGTAAGCTTTATATGGAATTTGGCGGCAAGCTGTTTGATGACTATCATGCATCCAGAGTACTGCCTGGATTTATGCCGGACAGTAAGCTGAGAATGCTCCTCCAGTTAAAGGACCAGGCTGAGATCATCATTGCTGTCAGTGCAGCTGCGATCGATCAGGGTAAACAGCGTGGTGATATCGGTATCACTTATGATCAGGAAGTTTTAAGACTGATCGATAAGTTCAGAAGCGTTGGTCTCTACGTGGGCAGTGTTGTTGTGACACAGTATAGCGGCGAGGCTAGTGCCGATGCATTCATTGAACGTCTCAGAAAGCTTTATATCCCTGCTTACAGACATTACATTATCGAAGGTTATCCTTCCAATATCCCACATATCGTCAGCGATGAGGGTTATGGTAAGAATGATTATATCCCAACAACAAGATCTCTTGTTGTTGTCACAGCGCCTGGCCCAGGTTCAGGTAAGATGGCAACATGTCTCTCCCAGCTCTACCATGAGCATCGCAGAGGCATTCAGGCCGGTTATGCCAAGTTTGAGACATTCCCAATCTGGAATATCCCTCTCAAACATGCGGTTAACCTGGCTTATGAAGCAGCAACTGCAGACCTTGCAGACGTCAACATGATCGACCCATTCCACCTGGAAGCTTATGGTAAGGTCACTGTCAACTACAACAGGGATATCGAGATCTACCCTGTCCTCAAAGCGATCTTCAAGCAGATCTATGGTGAGTGTCCATATATGTCTCCAACAGACATGGGCGTCAACATGGCAGGTAACTGTATCGTGGATGATGAGGCATGTACACTGGCATCCAATCAGGAGATCGTAAGACGTTACTACACAGCCCTTGTTGCTCAGAAGAAGGGCGAAGAGAAGACAGAAGAGATCGCAAAACTGAAAGCACTCGTTTCCCAGAGTGGTTATCCTGTTGAAGCTTATGAAGTAGCCATAGTAGCGAGAGAGACAGAGAAGGAGACAGGTGAACCTGCAGCAGCGATCGAACTGCCTGATGGCAGAATCATTGTCGGTAAGAACAAGGATCTCCTTGGTGCATCTTCCGCAATGCTCCTCAATGCATTAAAAGCACTGGCAGAGATTCCTGATAACGTGGATCTGCTGAATACATCCGTTATCACACCTGTACAGAGCATGAAGGTCGATTATCTCGGCAACCAGAACCCAAGACTTCATACCAACGAAGTGCTTGTTGCTTTATCCGTCAGTGCAGCAACAGATCCTAATGCCAAGAAGGCACTGGAGCAGCTCCCTTCACTGGCAGGTTGTTCTGCACACTGTTCCGTTATCATCTCCGGTGTCGATGCGGATATCTTTAGAAGACTCCGTATCAATATGACATGTGAGGCAAGATACCAGAACAAGAATCTTTTCCATGCATAAATATTACATCTGAATATGGATGATCATTGAAAGAAGAGCGATAGATGGCCTGTCGCTCTTCTTTTTTTGCTTGTTTCTCAAATTTTGGAAATGGATAGAGTGTTTTCTATGAATAAATGACATAAAATATGCAAATATAGACATTATGCCACATATAGGACTGATAAATATAATAAAACAGGCATAATAGAAGCTATTTGGAGAAATTGAAATTGTATTTTTGTGAGAAATGATGGTAAACAGGCCTATGAGAAGGGTATTCATATTGAATGATGAACAAAATTATGGTATGATTGGGTGTATAATGCAATAATATTATCATGACGAAAGGGAGAGGTTATGTACATTTTATTATTCCTGTTCTGGGTGATTCTCAATGGCCGAATAACGCTTGAGATCACAATCTTCGGACTTGTACTCAGTGCAGCTATTTATTTCTGGATGTGCAAGTTCGCCAACTACAGTTTTCAGAAAGACATGACAATCATTCGAAAACTGCCGTTGATCCTCATGTATTGCGTGGTTCTGCTGATCGAGATCATCAAAGCCAATATCGTAATGATGCAATACGTAATGTCACCAACCATTATGAATGAACCGGCCCTGGTCCGCTTCCATGTGGACTTCAAGCACCGTACTGCACAGGTACTTCTGGCCAATTCCATTACTCTGACGCCGGGAACGATTACGGTAGAGATGGAGAATGGTGATTATCTGGTTCACTGCTATGACAAGAGCATGGGAGACGGTATCGACGAATCCGTCTTCGTTCAGCTGCTCAAGAAACTGGAGGCTTAATGATGAAAACTGATTTTGGAAGCTTCTTTCTTGTATGTGTGATCATTCTTGCCATTTTATCCTTCTTCTGTCTGATCCGTGCCATCAAGGGTCCTAAGATCGCAGACAGAATCGTAGCCACCAATATGATCGGTACGATGACAACAGCCATGATCGGAATTTTAGCTGTTTACCTGAATGAGAGCAATATTCTGGATATCTGCCTGATTTATGCGGCAATGAGCTTTGTAGCCGTTATCGTTCTGACAAAGATCTATATCGGTATTTACAACGAAAAGAAACATCATGATAAGAAGGGAGGAGAGAAGGATGAGCATTAGTATTGTTCGTTTTATTATTGCAGCCATTCTGATCATGATGGGTATCATCATCATGGCCATTCAGACATTCGGCGTATTTAAGATCAAATATGTTCTCAACCGTATGCATGCAGCTGCGATGGGCGACTCTCTGGGTATCTTCCTGATCGTCCTTGGCCTGATCGTGATTTATGGATTGACATTGACATCCGCTAAATTATTTTTTGTCATTGTCATTTTCTGGTTTGCATCTCCTGTATGCAGCCATCTGCTGACAAAACTTGAAGTATCTACCAACGATAAGCTTGAAGAAGAATGCGAGGTGCCAAAAGAATGATTCCACTTAGAGTCGTTTTACTGTTATTTTTAATTATCTGTGCCATCGCAGTGAGCTTCTCACACGATCTGCTGATCTCCATCGCGATCTATATGGGTTTCAGCTTGATCATGTCTATCGTATGGCTGATCCTGGAATCACCTGACCTTGCGATCACTGAAGCAGCCGTAGGTGCAGGTGTTACAAGTATCTTATTCTTTGTAACTCTCAAAAAGATCCGTTCAATTAAGACGACTGCAGAGGAGGATGAGAATGAGTAAACGTAATCCTAACTATGAAAACAGTTTTGCGGATCGTTTTACCAGATGGGTCCAGGGTGACTATAACCCAATCGATGGCCAGCTGGAAATGAACGCTCCTGATGAAGAAATCTTCGGCGATGAAGAGGTCAGCCACGTTGCCATTCATGTCAGCCGTTCCGTCAAGAAGCAGCAGAAGATGTTTGAGGAAGGTATCAATCAGGGTATCAGCCGATTCTCTATCTTCTACAAGATCATCGGTGTGATCACTGCTTTATTTATGACCATCCTTCTGCTTTACACAGTCAGCTTCCTGCCTGCATTCGGTGACACAGCCGCACCTGAGAATAACGAGGTTGCAGAGCGTTACATCGAAAAAGGTCTTGAGGAGACAGGTGCTGTCAATATCGTTACAGGTATGATCCTGGACTACCGTGCTTTCGATACATTCGGTGAGTCCTGCGTACTCTTTATCGCTTCCTGCTGTGTTCTGATCCTTCTCCGTGTGGACAAGGATGATGATCCTCATTCAGCAGCTGTAGAAGATATGAATGATCGTCATTATGAGCCTGGAAGGGACACCATCCTTCAGACCGTTGCAGACTTCCTTGTACCAATCATCATTCTCTTTGGTATCTATGTTGTCCTGAATGGTCATATCTCTCCGGGTGGTGGTTTCTCAGGCGGTGCCATCATCGGTTCCGGTCTGATCCTCTATCTGACAGCTTACGGCTTTGAAAAGACACAGAAGTTCATGAATGAGAAAGTCGTTAAAACACTGACTGTCTGTGCGCTTTCTTTCTACTGTTTTGCAAAGAGCTATTCTTTCTTTACAGGTGCCAACCATCTGCACAGCATCATCACACCAGGCACACCGGGTAACATTATCAGTGCCGGTCTGATCATTTACCTGAACATTTGTGTCGGTATCGTCGTTGCATGTACGATGTATTCCTTCTATACATTATTCAGAAAAGGAGGTATTTAAGATGGGTACACTCCTTACTAACTACGAAGAAGTCGCAGCTGTTATCTTATTCGTCATCGGAATGGTCAACCTCCTGCTTCAGCCAAACCTGATCAAAAAGATCATTGGTCTGGATGTTATGGACTCTGCAGTTTACCTTTTCCTCGCAGCCAAAGGTTATATTGAGGGAAGAACAGCGCCGATCGTTGTGAACGGTATTCTGGATGCAGAGTATTACATCAACCCTATCCCTGCTGGTCTCGTTCTGACAGGCATCGTTGTATCTGTCAGTGTCAGTGCCTTAATGATGGCCCTGACTGTGAGCCTTTATCGTCAGTATCATACACTCAATCTTGATGAGATCATGATCAAACTCAGAAAGGAGGAGAAATAAATGCATTTCGCTTTAGTTCAGAACTTTCCTTTCTTTTGTATCATCTTATCTATGTTTTCTGCGATCATTTCCTTTGTCATGCCGGGAAAGGTTGCAAAATATATCCATCTTGTGATGGTGACAGCTGTGCTGATCCTGTCCCTGTGTACACTGAATTTCTGTATCGGTACAGGTGAGAGCTATGCTTTCATGATGGGTCATTTCCCTGCTCCTTGGGGTAATGAGATCCGTATCGGTGTCCTTGAATGTCTGATGGCCGTTTTCTTCTGCATCATTATGATCCTTTCCGTGCTCGGCGGTATCGCTCATATTGACAGAGAAGTTCAGGACTCCAAAAAGAATCTTTTCTTCATTCTCCTTGATCTGCTGCTGGCATCCCTGCTCGCACTGATCTACACAAACGACTTATTCACCGCATACGTATTTATCGAGATCAATACCATCGCAGCCTGCGGTCTGATCATGATCAAGAAACAGGGCAGAACTTATGTCTCTGCCATCCGTTACATGGTCATGTCTCTTGTCGGTTCCGGTCTCTTCCTGATTGGTCTGACACTTCTCTATGCGATCACAGGTCACCTCCTCATGGTGCCTGCAAAGGAAGTCCTGGGTGAGATCCTCGGCAATGGCGCTTATCATATCCCGGTTCTCGTGATCATTATCCTGATCACAGTCGGTCTTGGTATCAAGAGTGGTATGTTCCCATTCCATACCTGGATCCCGGATGCGTATGGTTATACAACACCGGCAGCCAGCGCGGTATTATCCTCTCTGGTCTCAAAGGGTTACATCTTCCTGATGGTGAAGATCT
>JAZUHQ010000229.1:0-2625 GCA_045641805.1 Lachnospiraceae bacterium | reverse complement strand
ATGAGTGATGCCCGGTCTTCTCATGAGTGGAGGAAACTAAATACGCAGGAAACTGCGTAAAACAGGCATCTGGCATATAAGACCAAGGGCGTTGCCAAATGTACCACATTAAGGAGGGCTATTAAAATGGCTAAATATCGTAAATTAGGCAGAACATCTGACCAGAGAAAAGCAATGATCAGAAGCCAGGTTACAGCATTACTGTACAATGGAAAGATCGTTACAACAGAAGCTAGAGCAAAAGAAGTTCGTAAAGTAGCAGAAGGCATCATCGCTATGGCAGCAAAAGAGTGCGATAACTATGATGAGGTTACAGTAACAGGTAAAGTTGCTAAAAAAGATGCTGATGGCAAGAGAGTAAAAGAAGTGAAAGACGGTAAGAAAGTTACTGTTTATGAAGAAGTTCAGAAAACTATCAAAAAAGATCAGCCATCCCGTCTGCATGCTAGAAGACAGATGCTCAAAGTTCTCTATCCTGTAACAGCAAAAGCTGACAAGAAGAGAGAGACAGTTAAAGTTGATCTGGTAGACAAGATCTTCACAGACATCGCTCCAAAATACAAAGATCGTAACGGTGGATACACACGTATCATCAAGATCGGACCTCGTAAAGGTGACGGAGCAATGGAAGTTGTACTTGAGCTGGTATAATTAACGATTTAAGACCTCGCGTTTCATAACGCGGGGTTTTTTATTGTCATAAAACAATGATCAGCGAGCACTAAAAAAGGACACACAAGCGTGTGTCCTTTGCGTTATGTTTCTTCAGCTATGCCTGTTTGGCCAGATCGATGATCAGCTTGTACATCTTGGTGATGTCCTCATTCTGACAGATCACATCGCCATTGGCATCCACTGCGGAGAAATGGCTTGCGTCTGGATCGATTACAAGGCCCATACGGCCTTTTTTTGTTGCCATGGACTTTCTGATCGGTGCAAGAGAAGAATCGTCAGATAAGTCGATTACGCGGTCAGGAAAGGCGCCATTTGGCTTCACAGACAGACTGCCTGTTGTTTTAGCGCCCAGTGGTTTGAGAATATCATTTACCAGGAAGCGTCCAACACCATTTCCGGCATCTACAATAATGTGAAGGCCATCCAGCGGATAGTCATACTGTTTTGCAGCAACACCGTCACAGATGTTCATACCCATGATGGCGCTGTAAAGGGACTGCATATCCATATCAGAGTAATGTGTGTCTTCGACTGGAAGTGGTGCTTCCAGCGTCTCATCTGTTGTAGCATCGTGGATCTCCTGTGCCTGTACCATAAGCTCAGTCAGATCATCGTTGGATAACTGGCCCTGTTTGTAGAAGAACTGGAAACCATTGTATTCTGCAGGTTTCTGGCCTGCTGTGATCATAACGGCACCGTCATATCTGGTCTCAGGGAAGGTAATGGAAGTCTGAAGGGTAGGTGTGGAAACTTTGTCACAGTCAGCCACATAGACTTCTTTGCTCAGAATGCCCATCAGTACCTGTTTGCGTAATGCTTTTCCCGTTGTTCTGGAGTCTGTTCCAACACCGATGATACAGTTGTCAGGGGACAGTCCTTTCTTCTTCATTAACCATCCTGCAAAGGCCTGGCCAATGGCATAAGCCATTTTTTCAGTGATTACGGCATCGTCTCCAGCGGCGATTCCGATGATTGATTTGTCCTGAATCATGATATCCATACTATAATCTCCATTTCATTGACCGTTATGACGGTCTTTTTTCTTTTATGCCATGGGAGTTGATGCCATGGCGGAATTGCCCGATCCTACAGATCACGGTCCAGCGGCAGGGAGAAGATAAACTCGGTTCCTACCCCCTCTGTACTGATCACGTTGATGTTTTCGTGATGGGCATGAATGATCTCTTTTACAATCGCAAGTCCAAGTCCGGTTCCTTTCTTGTCTTTACCACGGGACAGGTCGGTCTTATAGAAACGATCCCAGATACGACCGATACTTTCCTTCGGGATTCCGATACCAAAGTCTTTGACAGAAATAAAGACTTTGTCGCTGCGGACAGTGGTCTCGATTAGGATGTTGGAATTGTTGTTGCTGAATTTGATCGCATTGTCGATCAGGTTGTGTAATACCTGGTCGATCTTGGATTCGTCTGCTCTGACATAGAGCTGTTCTTCTGTCAGTATCAATTCGATGGACAGTCGTTTCTCTGTGCACAATCCTTCGAAGGTCATAACGGTTCGACGGATAATGGCATTTAAGTCAAAGGATGTAATATCCAGGAACTGTCCCTTGTTGTTCATCTTGTTGAGCTGTAACAGGCTGGCAGTCAGTTTTTCCAGACGTTCTGTCTCGAAGATGATGATGTTGAAATATTTCTCCTGCATCTCTACCGGAATGACACCGTCTGCCATGGCCTGGGCATATCCTTTGATGGACGTCAGTGGAGAGCGGAAGTCATGTGAGACATTGGAGATGAATTTACGTTGGTCATTCTCCAGTGTGTTCAGCTCACGTGACATATAATCCAAGGTTCTGGCCAGCTGTCCGATCTCGTCTCTGCGGTGGATCTCCTTTAATGGAATCAGTTCCCCATCGTCATAGGCGACAGCCGCTTTCACGACATGGTTCAGCGGACGGTAAAGTCGGATCGTAGCCATGTCGTTCTGTGA
>JAZUHQ010000228.1:0-5242 GCA_045641805.1 Lachnospiraceae bacterium | reverse complement strand
AGTCAGGTTTGCCACAGCCATACTTCTCGCCTCTGTCATAGTAGATCTCGGAACATGGACCACATGGGCCTGCACCGTGCTCCCAGAAGTTATCACCTTTACCGAAATGGAAGATTCTCTCTGGTTTGATACCGATCTCATTCTGCCAGATACCAAATGCCTCGTCATCGTTTTCATAAACAGATGGGTAGAGACGATCTGCATCAAGACCAACAACCTCTGTGAGGAACTCCCAGGACCAGGCGATAGCTTCATGTTTGAAGTAATCACCGAAGGAGAAGTTACCAAGCATCACGAAGAATGTACCGTGACGTGCTGTCTTACCTACATTCTCAAGGTCACCTGTACGGATACACTTCTGACATGTTGTTACTCTTCTTCTTGGTGGGATCTCTGCGCCTGTGAAGTAAGGCTTCAGTGGAGCCATACCGGAGTTGATCAGAAGAAGGGAATTGTCATTGTGTGGAATTAATGAGAAACTCTTCATTGCAAGATGACCCTTGCTCTCGAAGAATTCCAGAAACATTTTACGAAGTTCGTTAAGACCATACTGTCTTTCCATGTTAATTAAGCCTCCTGACTTTATCATCAATTGTGATTTGTTTAACCAAAATAACAAAAAAACCGGCAAAACATAGTCTGCCAGTTTTTTATTATAGATTTAAATCATATCTTTGTCAATTTGATTTTATGTTGCAATCAGGCTTTTGAAGCGAGATTTCTGTAAAAACAGGTTCTGTTGCCGGTATGACAGGCAGCCCCTAGCTGATGGACTTTTGCAAGGATCGTATCCAGGTCACAATCGATCTCAAGGGAATCAACATACTGGTAATGACCGGAAGTATCGCCTTTTCTCCAGAGCTCCTGTCGGCTTCTGCTCCAGTAGACCATGACACCTTCTCGAACCGTCATCTCAAAAGATTCTTTATTCATATAGGCAAGCATGAGAACCTCGCCATTCTCTGCATCCTGGACGATCACCGGGATCAGACCATTGGCATCCAGTTTGAAAGTATCGAAATCCATCGCTGCTTTTAATGGTTTCTTTAACAGATCCATGGAAACCTCCTATAAAGAACCTTTGGTGGAGAGGACATCTTTGATACGTGGATCATAGGAAGTCGCCTCATCCAGCGCTTTGGCAAATGATTTGTAGATGGCTTCGATCATGTGATGATTATTGGCTCCATCCAGCTGTTTGATATGAAGATTCATACCACTTGTGTAGGAGATGGCATAGAAGAACTCTTTGACCATTTCAGTGTCATAACCGCCCACACGATCTGTTGTAAAACGGGCATCGAAATTAAGATACGGTCTGCCTGAAAGATCGAGTGCTGTCAGGACCAGTGTTTCATCCATCGGAAGAATAAAGGAGCCGAAACGTTTGATGCCCTTCTTATCTCCCACTGCCTGCTTGATTGCTTCGCCAAGAACAATGCCCGTGTCTTCGATCGTATGATGGCAATCAACGTCAAGATCGCCAAGGACTTTGACAGTCAGATCAAAGAAACCGTGTTTAGCAAAAGCACTCAGCATATGGTCAAAGAAACCTATACCGGTATCTATAGAAGAAATACCACTGCCATCCAGGTTCAGTGTGATCTCAATATCTGTTTCTGCTGTTTTTCGTGTAATGGTTGCTGTTCTAGCCATAAAGATTCTCCTCTTTATTTTTCAAATCTTACCTTGATAGAGTTTGCATGTGCTGTCAGATATTCAGCTTCAGCAAACTGAATAATATCATCTTTCTTAGGTGCAAGGGCTTCTTTGGAGTAATAGATAATACTGGACTTCTTAATAAAGTCATCCACACTCAGTGGGCTGAAGAACTTGGCTGTTCCATTGGTTGGCAGGATGTGATTTGGGCCTGCGAAGTAATCGCCAAGTGGTTCAGAGCTGTACTCACCGATAAAGATCGCACCGGCATTGCGGATCTTTGTCATGACTTCGAATGGATTGGCTGTCACGATCTCCAGATGCTCGGAAGCGATGGCATTGGCAATGCTGGCAGCTTCCTCGATATCAGCTGCGATCAGGATATGGCCATAGTTTTCAAGAGATTTGGCAATGATCTCACTTCTGGATAAGACTTTCAGGAATCCATCAATCTCCTCAAGGACTTTCTGAGCGAGTGCCTCGCTTGTTGTGACGAGAATAGCGGATGCCAGTTCATCGTGCTCAGCCTGAGATAAGAGGTCTGCCGCCACATAGCGTGGATTTGCTGTATCATCGGCGATGACAAGGATCTCAGATGGTCCTGCGATGGAATCGATACTGACATGACCATAAACGGCTTTCTTTGCAAGTGCTACATAGATGTTTCCAGGTCCAACGATCTTATCTACTTTAGGAATAGAAGCTGTACCATAAGCTAAGGCAGCAATGGCCTGAGCGCCACCGACTTTATATACTTCATCTGCACCCGCTTCGTTGGCAGCAACCAGTGTTCCGGGATTGACTTTGCCGTCCTTGCCAGGTGGTGTCACCATAACGATCTTATCAACACCGGCTACCTTTGCAGGAATGACATTCATGAGGACGGAGGAAGGATAAGCTGCCTTGCCACCCGGAACATAGACACCGGCACTTGCAAGAGGGGTTACCTTCTGGCCAAGAATGGTGCCATCTGTGGTGGAATCGAACCAGCTGTACTGTCTCTGTTTCTCATGGTAGACACGAATATTGTAAATGGCTTTACGGATGACCTCCACAAGGGATGGATCGATCTTTGTGTAAGCCTCCTCGATTTCTTCTTTTGTGACGCGTACATTGTCAGTATTCAGATCAGCGCCATCGAACTTCTTTGTCATCTCGAAAAGGGCCTCATCGCCTCTGGCTTTGACATCGTCGATGATCTTCTGAACACTGTCTGCATATGTATTATAATTATTTGGACTTCTCTTTAAGAGGTCATCTAATAATGTACTGATGGTATCATTGGTTACTTTAGTGATTTTCATTTTTGATTTTATCCTCTTTCGGTATAGACATTAGATCAGTTTCTTGATATCGTGGATCAGTTTCATGATGCGTTCATTTTCCATCTTCATGCTGACCTGGTTGACAACCACTCTGGCAGATAATGGACAGATGACTTCAAGCACCTGAAGACCATTCTCTCTCAGTGTGGTACCGGTTTCAACGATATCCACGATGACTTCAGAAAGACCAACGATCGGCGCAAGTTCAACGGAGCCATGCAGTTTGATGATCTCAACTGTCTGATGTTTTTTATTATAGAAATAATCCTTAGCAATGTTTGGATACTTGGAAGCGACACGGATCAGCTGCTGATGTTTCAGATACTCTGCCGCTTCTTTTGGACCGCACACACACATGTTGCATTTACCAAATCCGAGATCCAGTACTTCATAGAGTTTTCTGCCCTCTTCAAGGAGGGTATCTTTGCCGACAACACCGATATCAGCCGCACCATATTCAACATAGGTAGGCACATCGGAAGCTTTGGCAAGGAACATCTTGATCTTGAGTTCCTCATTGACAAAGATCAGTTTTCTTGTATCAGGATCTTTCATCTCGGTCATTTCAATACCGATCTGTTCAAAAAGAGCTAATGATTTCTTTGCAAGACGGCCCTTGGCCAGTGCGAATGTTAAATATTTCATTTTACGCCTCCAATCCGGATTCCGGAACAGGCATTCTTCTAATGCTGTCATCCGCAATATCGATCTTGTCAAGTTCTTTGGCATCGTTCACATATAAGATGCTCTCCATATGATAACGTTCACAGTAGGACTTATAATCCTCAAGGGAGAGTGTTTCATCCTTCTTAATCATGGTAACCGCTCTGTTGATGCCACGGAGGGAAGCCGCGATCAGAATGGCCTGTTTTCTGTACTGCGCATCGTAGAGTACCATGGAAGTTGTATTGCCGGCCGGCATGAAGATCTTCTGTCTTGAAAGGGCAAGCATGAGCTCATCCAGAACAACGACGAAACCGACAGAAGCTGCATTTTTACCAAACTGGCCGATCAGCTTGTCGTAACGACCACCTTTAACGATCGCATCACCGGTTCCGTAGGTATAACCTCTGAAAATGATACCTGTGTAGTAATCGTAGGTATTGAGCATACCCAGATCGATGGTGACATACTTCTCAAAGCCATACTGAACGATCATCTCGTAGAGTTTTTCAAGATAAGTCAGAGAGGCCAGTGCTTCCGCATTCTTGGTCATGGCCTTTGTCTCTTTCAATACATCAATGTTACCAAAGAGTTCCGGCATCTTCATGATCAGCTGTCCGATCTCCTCGGAAACCGTGATCTTCTCAACAAAGGCTTCAACCGCAAAATAGTTTTTGGACTCGATCAGCGTTCTGAGTTCAAGCGTCTGCTCTTCATCCAGTCCGGCTTCTTTGACAATAGCTTTAAAGAAGCCAACATGACCGATATCCAGCTGGAAGTCTGTCAGTCCGGATTCGAGAAGCAGATTGATAGCCAGAGCCACGATCTCGGCATCTGCATCGATGGAAGCATCACCGATCAGCTCGGCACCAAGCTGTGTCGTCTCTTTCATTTTACCCTGAAGGGAAGAATTATTGATAAAAGTATTGCCGCAGTAAGAAAATCTTAATGGGATGATCTCATCCTGATAATACTTGGCAACGGCTCTGGCAATAGAAGGCGTGATATCCGGTCTGAGGACCAGTGTGTTACCTTCTCTGTCGAAAAACTTGTACATATTTTTGGATGAAACAGAACCTCTGTCTCTGTTGAAGATATCAAAGAATTCAAAGGTCGGTGTCTGAATATCCTGGTATCCGTAGAGATTCAGGATCTTGTTCATCTTACCGCTCAAAATGTTTTTTGTACGGCATTCTTCATTATATATATCTCTAACACCTTCCGGTGTATGTAATAATCGATTCATATTTCCCTCACACTTTAGTCTGCTAATATGTTACTATGCTACCAAACGAAACATATTATAACCTATGGGACTGAAGATGTCAACCTTCAGGTCTTGATAAAAGATCCTTCTGAAGCGCCTCCAGATAGTTGATGATATAACTGTTGCTGTAGATCTCGTAGGCCGGATCCAGTTCTGTGATCTTAAAGTGTTTCTGATGACCTGTTTTGGAACGGTTCCAGAAGGAAACCAGATCATTAAAGGGCAGATAGAAATACCGGTTCTTTTCACTGAAATACAGAAGAAGAAAAGCGATACCGCCCTGATTCTCAAAGTCCTGCATGAAAAGGACCTGATGCTCATGGATATT
>JAZUHQ010000227.1:0-2496 GCA_045641805.1 Lachnospiraceae bacterium | reverse complement strand
GTTTATGTTCTTGCGATCGACAATGATGAGGAAGCACGCATGGTGCTGGATTCATGCAGGTTGATCAAACCATTCGGTGAGATCAGGGAAGACCTTGACATCACTGATTCGGGACTCCTTAAGAAAGAGTGCTGTAAACGCGCATTCATAAGAGGTGCCTTTCTGGCAGCAGGATCCGTCAGTGATCCGGTGAAGGCTTATCATTATGAGATCGTGTGCGCAGCCGAAGCGAAAGCAGTCCAGTTGTGTGAGTTGATGAGCACGTTTGGGATCAATGCGAAAGTGATCCTCAGAAAGCGTCACTATGTTGTCTATGTCAAGGACAGTTCACAGGTCGTCGATCTTCTCAATATCATGGGTGCCCATCTGGCACTGATGGATATGGAAAACGTCCGCATCGTGAAAGATATGAGGAACTCCGTTAACCGCCAGGTCAACTGTGAGACCGCCAATATCAACAAAACGGTCAATGCGGCTGTGAAACAGATCGAGGACATACAGCTGATTAAGATGAAGGGTGCCTTTGACAGCATGCCGGAAGCACTTCAGGAAATGGCAGAGATCCGTCTGGCTTATCCTCAGTCTCCGCTTTTGGAACTTGGCACTAAACTTGATCCGCCATTGGGGAAGGCGGGGGTCAATCATCGTCTTAAGAAGATCTGTGCATTGGCTGATCAGATCAGAGATCAGCAGCAGTAATTATAAGCGATAGGTGAGGTGCGACAATGATTACTAAAGACATTACAATTAACATTCCATCCGGTATGGAGGCCAGACCGATTGCACTTATGGTTCAGGTGGCAAGCCAGTTTGAGAGCAGCGTTTACGTTGAGGTTGGCGATAAGAAAGTCAATGCCAAGAGCATCATGGGTATGATGAGTCTGACAATCAGCGAGGGCGATTCAGTAACAGTTATTACAAAAGGTTCAGACGAAGAAGAGGCGATGGTCAAGATCGAAAAGTATCTGACAGCCTGCTAGTCGTAAATCCGATAAAGAGGTTTTGCTAAAATGCAGAACCTCTTTTTTTTTTCGCCAAAAACAGGTATAATGCATTATAATGGGCATCCTATGAGATAAAAAACGACGAAAGGAAGAATCGCCATGAACTTTACACACTTACATGTACATACAGAATATAGCTTGCTTGATGGCTCCAATAAGATCAAAGAGCTGATCGCCAGAACGAAAGAACTGGGTATGGACAGTGTAGCGATCACTGACCATGGTGTCATGTACGGTGTGATCGACTTTTACCGTGAAGCGAAAAAGAATGGCATTCATCCTGTCATTGGCTGCGAGATCTATGTGGCACCGGGTTCCCGTTTCGATAAAAGCGGCAATCAGTCTGCCAATCGATATAATCACCTTGTTCTGCTGGCAGAAAACGACCTGGGTTACCATAACCTCATGAAGATCGTCTCCAAAGGCTTTACGGAAGGTTTTTACTATAAACCACGTGTGGACAAAGAGGTCCTCAAACAGTACCACGAAGGCATTATTGCCCTCAGTGCCTGCCTTGCCGGTGAGATTCCGGAGGCGCTCAGAAGAGGTCTTTACGACACGGCCAAAACAGTGGCACTGGAATACAGAGATCTCTTCGGTAAGGACAACTTTTTCCTGGAACTTCAGGATCACGGCATTCCTGAACAGAGAACAGTCAATCAGGGGCTCATGCGTCTTTCTGCGGAGACCGGTATTGAGTTGGTCTGCACCAACGATATCCATTACACCTACGCGGAAGACCAGGCCGCACACGATATCCTGCTCTGTATCCAGACAGGTAAAAAAGTGGCCGATGAGGACCGCATGCGCTATGAGGGCGGACAGTACTATGTGAAATCGCCGGAGGAGATGGCACAGCTCTTCCCATATGCCCTGAGCGCGCTTGAAAACACCCACAAGATCGCCATGAGATGCAAGGTGGAGATCGAGTTTGGCAAATATAAACTGCCACAGTTCCCGGTACCGGAAGGTTATGACTCCTGGTCTTACCTTCAGAAACTGGTCTGGGAAGGCTTTGATGCCCGCTATCCGGAAGGCAGCGATCGTCTCCCTCTGGACCGTGAGCAGCTGAAAGAAAGAGCCCTTTATGAGCTCAATACGATCAGGACCATGGGCTTTGTGGACTATTTCCTGATCGTCTGGGACTTCATTCATTATGCCAAGTCCCATGATATCATGGTCGGTCCCGGACGAGGTTCGGCTGCCGGCAGTATCGTTTCCTACTGCCTGGACATCACGACCCTGGAACCGATCCGCTATAACCTGCTCTTTGAGCGTTTCCTGAATCCAAACCGTGTCACCATGCCCGATATCGACGTGGACTTCTGCTTTGAACGCCGTCAGGAGGTCATTGACTACGTTGTCCGCAAATATGGCAAGGAACGTGTGGTTCAGATCGTGACTTTCGGTACAATGGCTGCCAGAGGTGTCATCCGTGACGTAGGCCGTGTGCTGGATCTTCCATATGCAACCTGTGACAAAGTCGGAGGGC
>JAZUHQ010000226.1:0-13418 GCA_045641805.1 Lachnospiraceae bacterium | reverse complement strand
AAAGCCCAGGGTAAGATCCGCCATATCGGTATCACAGCCCACAAGATCCAGGTAGCGATCGATGCAGTGAAATCCGGCCTGTACGAGACTATTCAGTATCCATTCAGCTACATGGCTGCTGCAAAGGAGATCGAACTGGTCAACCTCTGTAAGGAATACAATGTAGGCTTTATTGCCATGAAGGGTCTGGCAGGTGGCCTGATCACCAACTCAAAAGCCATCTTTGCCTATATGTCCCAGTATGACAACGTACTTCCAATCTGGGGCGTTCAGAAAGAGAGTGAACTGGATGAATGGCTCTCCTACATGGACAATCCACCGGCAATGACACCGGAGATCAAAGCCTTTATCGACAGTGAGCAGAAGGAATTTGCTTCAGAGTTCTGCCGTGGCTGTGGTTACTGTATGCCTTGTCCTCAGGAGATCAAGATCAACAACATGGCACGTATGTCCCTGATGATCCGCAGATCCCCATCCGCAAAGTTTATGACAGAGGAATTCCAGGCGGAAATGAAGAAGATCGAAAACTGCACCAACTGCAGAGCTTGCGCGTCCAAGTGTCCATACGAGCTGGATACACCAAACCTTCTCAGAAAGAATTACGAAGATTACAAGCGCATCATTGCAGGCGAGATCAAAGTGTGTTAACCCTATAAAGACAAAAAAGACGATTCCGGAATCAACATCGGAATCGTCTTTTTGCATAAAAATATAGGATTTACAGGATGATACCAAGAACGCCGATAAGAAGAATGAGGGCGATCATTGGGATCAGGACACTGACCACAAACATGTCTTTGTAGGATTCTTTGTGGGTACAGTGGCAGACGGTCAGGAGGGTGATCAGCGCACCGTTATGAGGCAGTTTATCAAAAGAACCGGCGGCAACGGAAGCCACGCGGTGAAGGACCTCAGGGCTGATGCCGAGGTTCTGGGCAACGGCCAGATAATTGTCTGCAAAGGCGGAAAGCGCGATGGAAAGACCGCCGGAAGCAGAGCCAGTGGCACCGGATAAAAGGGCAGTGGACATGGACTCTGAAAGCAGCAGGGAGAAGGTGTTATGGACATTACCGACCAGAAGGGTTGTCAGAAGGGCAAAGCCCGGCACCATCTTGATGACTGAACCGAAACCAACCGCACAGGCGGTATTCATAATGGCAGTCACAGAACCCTTGGCACCTTCTGTGAGAGCGGATGGTAGCTGCGCAAGTTTATTCAGGTTAAAGAGATAGCAGACGGCGATACCAAGGATCAGGGAGACCACAGCGTGCCAGCCAAAGATGTTGAGGGTGACAAAAACAACGATCAGCGGCACAAGACCGGAAAGCCAGTGCCAGGAAGGACGTGCATTGTCGTCTTCGGCAGCGGATGTCATCTCAGGATCCGGGATGAAGACCATGCCATTCTTTTTGGCGGCCTGAGCCTGATGCTCCAGGTAGAAATAGCCCGGGATCAGAACAAGAACAGAAGCGGCGATACCGATGCCCGGTGCGGCCATAGGGGTCGTACCAAAGAAATCCATCGGAATCAGGTTCTGGATCTGAGGAGTACCCGGAATGGAAGTCATGGCAACGCCGGATGTACCGAAGATAATGATGCTTGGAAGCAGGATTCTTGGAAGATCTGCTTTTCGGAAGATCGCATAACCCATCGGATACATGATAAAGGCGATGACAAAAAGTGAAACACCGCCGTAGGCGAGTGCGATACTTGGAATCAGAACGGCCAGAACGACAAAGCGTTTGCCGATCAGCTTGATGATCATATCTGCCAGCGACTGGGCGGAACCGGTGACATCCATGACTTTTCCGTAGATGGCACCAAGCAGAAAGATCGGGAACCACTGGGTCACATAGTTGCCGGTTCCCTGCATATAGTCGACGGTGTAGATCGTCAGTAAGTTTTTACCCTCTCCAAGACCTGCACCCATGGAAAACAGTGCGACAACAAAAGCACAGACCGGGGCAACCCAGATCAGGGAATAACCTTTATAAGCCAGCAGGATCATCAGGATGAGTCCTGTGATAATACCAATCAGTGAAAGCATCTCCATACATTAGTCCTCTTTTTTCTGTAATTATCAAACAGTGAAAATTGTATCACATTGGGTACAAAAAGAATAGAGTACTAAAAAGTTAGTATGGAAATTTACAGTTCATGGTAATAAGGGCAGATATCCTCGTAGTGTCCGTCTTTCATTCGGAAACCTTTTGGAATGGTTCCAAGCTGGGTAAAGCCAAGGCGCTCATAAAGGTGGCGGGCATGGACGTTGGTGCGGACAACGGCATTGAACTGGAGAACACCATAGCCATGGGCTTTTCCCTGAGCCATGCAGTCCATGACCAGCTGTTGGCCGATATGGAGGCCTCTGTAAGCGGTATCTACCGCATAGCTGGCATTACAGATGTGACCGCAGCGGCCGACATTGTTTGGGTGAAGGATGTAGAGACCGTAGATCTGACCATCCGTCCCCTCCGCGATGCCACAGTAGGTCTGGCTGTCAAAAAAGGTTTTACCGGTTTCAATCGTCAGGCATTCTTCCTGAGGAAAGGCGATGCCTTCCTCCACGATATCGTTCCAGATGCGGATCATTTCCGGAAGGTCTTTGTCTGTATGTTTTCGGATCTGTATGTTCATAGGTTGTTCTCCTTTTTTAGTCAAATGATTGTGTATATCTGCGTACGAAAGAAGTATAGCATAAAAAAACTGAGGACATTATTGGGATCTGCCTCAGCTTTTTTATTGGGAATTTATTATTATTGGTTTGTTTGTGATTCAAGTATAACATGGGCCATAGTCACTGAATGGTCACTATTTTGGGTATAAAACAAAATATTTTAAAAATTATTTGAAGTTCAACAAATATAAAAATGGACAGGGAAAAACCGAGGTCATTAATTGGGATCTGCCTCGGTTTTTTTATTGGGAATTTATTATTATTGGCTTGTTTGTAACTAGAGTATAACATGAGCGATAGTCACTGAATGGTCACTATTTTGACTATTTAAATAACTTTTTTAAAAATATTTGAAAATCAATACACGTGTCTTTCCACAATCCCCGCTCTTTTCAGGTTTTTTCCTTTGATAAGCCCTCAACCTGTGGTAAGATAGGTGTACATGCATTAAAAGAGGAGGAATTCAACATGGGTGTTACATCAATTGATGCTGAAGACGATCAGTTTGCATATCGTTATGATACACAGCTCCTGATTGACAGAAGAGACGAAGATCTGGATGAGGATGCGATCGCAGACTACATTACAGAGCATTTTGAAGGCAACAGTCTCATTGCGGCAGGAGATGAGGATCTGGTCAAGATCCATTTCCATACCAACGAACCTTGGAAGCTGCTTGAGTATTGCAGCACGATCGGTGAGATCTACGATATTGTTGTCGAAGATATGATCCGTCAGTCTGCAGGCCTTCAGGGCTGATAAAAGAAAAGAAAAACGGTCCCATGGCAGGGAAACCTGTCCTGGGGCTGCTTATTGTTTGGGGAGGAATTTTATGATCTGGTTACTACTGGCAATCCTCAGCAGTACAATGGTATCCGTGATGATGCGTCTCGGTGAGGGACATATCAAAAGCAATGGTGCCATGTTTACGATCAACTATCTGATCTGCCTGGTGCTTTCCCGCCTGTTTATGGGACAGATGGCACTCTTTGGAGATCTGAAGGGCATGAGCACGGCCCTTGGCCTGGGATTGATCTCCGGCATTTTATATCTTGGCAGTTTTGTCTTGCTCCAGCAGAACATCAAACGCAACGGCGTGGTCATGGCTTCTGTCTTTATGAAGCTGGGTGTTCTGGTGCCGGTATTGATGGCCATTCTGGTCTTCAGAGAAAGACCAGGCATCCTTCAGGTAGCCGGTATCGTTCTGGCTCTTTTAGCGATTTTGGAGATGCAGCTGGAAGGTCTTGGCAAACAGAAAGAAGAGATGGGTAAGAAGGGCAGTCGTCTGCTTCTGATCCTCTTGCTTCTGGGTGGTGGTATCACCGATTCCATGGCCAATATCTACGATAAAGCAGGCAGTGATCTTTACAGTGATCATTACCTTTTATTTACATTCTTTGCGGCACTTGTGTGTGCCCTGATCATGCTGATCGGGGAATTGAAAAAAGAAGGCAAAGGCCTTGGCGGTATCGGCTTTGGCAGCCTGCTTTTTGGTGTTCTTGTCGGTATTCCGAATTATTTCTCGGCGCGTTTTCTTCTTCTGGCACTTGGCAGTATCCCTGCAGTGATCACCTATCCACTCTATAGCGTGACCACCATGCTCTGTATCTGCCTGGCTGGTGTTTTCTGTTTTGGAGAAAAACTGAGCAGAGCCAAGAAGATCGCCATCGTGATGGTCGTTGCTGCGCTGATCTTATTAAACTAAACATTACATAGGAAAGAGGAAATAGAGATGTCATTTGGAAAATTTGAAGATTATACGTATGTCCGTCCTGTTCTTGAGGACTATCAGCTCCGTATCAATGACCGCATTCAGGCGATGAAAAAGGCGGTCTCCGGAGAGGTTGCACTGGCAGTTCTGAAGGACCAGCTGGCAGACAATGGTCATTTTGATACAATGTATCAGGTGGCTTATATCCGCAATTCCGTGGATACATCCGATGCCTTCTATGAGGCAGAGATTGATTACTTTAATGAATCCAACCCGGTTTTTGCACTGGACAAGAGCCGATTTGAGGAGGCCGTACTGGAAAGCCCATATCTTGCAGATATGAAAGCTGTCTATGGCGATCTCTTCTTTGAGCGTATGGTTCAGAACAAGCGTCTGGTCAAGGAAGAGAATGTCCAGAACCAGATTGAGGAGAATAAACTGGTTCAGGCTTATTTCCAGGTAGCAGGTGGCTGCAACACAGACTTCCATGGAGAAAAGGTCAACTTCTATGGCCTTCTCAAATACATGGAGTCTTCTGACAGAGAGATCAGAAAGGAAGCGATGACCGCATGGTCTGCCCTCTATGCATCCGTTGCCGATATGCTGGATGAGATCTATGCCAAGATGATCGAGGTGCGCTGCCGTATGGCGGAGACACTGGGCCTTCGTGATTATACAGAAATGATGTATCTGGCTTATGAGCGTTATTCTTATACAAGAGAAGATGTTGCCCGCTACAGAGACAACATCATCCGATATATCGTGCCTGTGGTATCCGAGATCTACAGAAAGAGAGCACAGATCCTGGGTATCGATCAGGTTTATTTCTATGATGAGGGGATGGCAGATCCTGCCGGCAATGCAGATCCTGAAGGTAGTCCGGATCAGCTGGTGGACTGTGCACAGCAGATGTACAGAGAATTATCTCCTGAGACAGGCGAGTTCTTTGATTTCATGTGCGAACACCGTCTGTTTGACCTGGTGACAGGACCAACCAAACAGCAGGGTGGTTATTGCACTTTTGTGCCTGATCTGGCTGCACCATTTATCTTCAGTAACTTTAACGGTACATCCCAGGATGTGGATGTCCTGACGCATGAAGCCGGCCATGCTTTTGAGGCTTATGCTGCAAGCAGAAACGGTGTTCCGCTTGAGATCCTCTTCTCCACTTCCGAAGTGGCAGAGATCCATTCCATGTCCATGGAGCTCTTCACTTATCCATGGATGGAGAAATTCTTTGGCAGCAAGGAAAAGGCAGACAGCTACAGAAAGAGCCATCTTCAGGATGCCCTGATCGTCCTGCCTTATCAGGCATGCGTGGATGAATTCCAGCATGAAGTTTATGATAAAAAGATGACAGATGCTGCTGATCGTTATGCCCTGTGGCACAGACTGGAGCAGAAATATATGCCTTGGAGAAAGTATGACGGCGATGCCTTCCTCGAGAAGGGCGGCTACTGGCTCCAGAAACAGCACATCTTCATGTGCCCATTCTATTACATTGATTATTCACTGGCACGTATCGGTTCTCTGGAGTTCTATCTGAGAGATCTGAAAGACCATGAGGAGTCCTGGAATGCGTATCTGACACTCTGCCGTGCAGGCGGCAGCCGTGGTTACAGAGAACTTCTGGCACTGGCAGGCCTTCACAATCCGTTTGATGACGAGACCCTGCCATGGATCATGGATCAGCTCAAAGCCTTTGTGATCTAAGGGAGAGGATGATATGGAGAAAAAGAATGATACCAGATCGCTGGCCATGCTGTCAGCGTCCATGCTGATCTTTGGTACGATCGGCATCTTTCGAAGGTATATTCCCCTGTCCTCAGCACTGATCGCATGTTTCAGAGGCTTCAGTGGTGCCCTTTTCCTGCTGGTCTTTTTAAAACTGACAGGAAAAAAACTGTGGTACAAGATCGGCAGTGCCAAAGTGCTTGGTCTGATCATTACAGGTATCATGATCGGTTTCAACTGGATCCTCTTATTTGAAGCCTACAATTACACGACGGTAGCGACAGCCACCCTGTGTTATTACATGCAGCCGACGATCGTGATGCTGCTTTCCCCGGTCTTCTTCGGTGAGAAACTCACGAAAAAGAAGGCCATCTGTGTCGTGACGGCCATCATCGGTATGTTTTTTGTCTCCGGTATGGTCAGCTCAGGACTGACGCAGGCAGCAGAAGCCAAAGGTATTCTCTGCGGTCTCGGCGCGGCTGTACTCTATGCAACGGTTGTGATGATCAACAAAAAGATGCCGGGTATCGATGCTTACCAGAAGACGGTGATCCAGCTGGCTTCCGCAGCGATCGTGCTGGTGCCTTATCTGGCATTGACGGAGGATTTTGCTTCGATTCATCTGGCACCGATCGCCATAGTCATGCTGTTTGTGGTCGGTATTGTACACACCGGTATGGCCTATGCCATGTATTTTGGCAGTATGGACGGACTTCGTATGCAGACGGTTGCGATCGCCAGCTATATCGATCCGGTCTCAGCCCTGATCCTCTCAGCCCTCCTTCTTCATGAGCCGATGGGGATCACAGGCATCATTGGCGCGATCCTTGTACTGGCCTCTGCCTTCATCGGCGAGATGTAGACAGCGATCATCATCATTTCTGAATGATAATTGTATATAGATGGAGGATAGGTGCATATATTGGGTGAAAAATGTATAAATATTCAGTAGCCAAATCCGGACATTTGTGGTATGCTATGGAACGATAACGAATATCAATATATGAGATTTCCATATCTATCTATAAAGGAGAACATACAATGACGAAAGTATTTATCGATGGTAGCGAAGGCACAACAGGCCTTAGAATATTTGAACGTTTTGCAGTCAGAGATGACATCGAACTGATGAAGATCTCTTCCGAACTGAGAAAAGACCCTGCTGAGATCAGCAAGTTTATCAATAGTTCTGACATCACTTTCCTCTGTCTGCCGGATGCAGCAGCAAGAGAAGCGGTTGCAATGGTGAATAATGACCATGTCAAGATCATTGATACATCCACTGCCCACAGAACAGAAGAGGGTTGGGCATACGGCTATCCTGAGCTTTCCCCTGCCCACAGAGATGCGATCAAAAACGGTAACCGTATTGCGGTTCCGGGCTGTCATGCGACAGGTTTCATCACACTCGTATACCCACTCATCGCAGAGGGTATTCTTCCAAAGGATTATCCTGTTTCCTGTTTCTCACTGACAGGCTACAGCGGTGGCGGTAAAAAGATGATCGCAGAGTACGAGGGCGAAGGCAGAGATAAGGAGCTGGATTCTCCACGTGTCTATGGTACATCCCAGATGCACAAGCACTTAAAAGAAATGAAGGCGATCACAGGTCTTGCCAAAGAGCCACTCTTTTCCCCGATCGTTGCTGACTACTACAGCGGTATGCTGGTGACAATTCCACTCTACATGGATATGTTAAATGGTGAGCAGACACCTGAAGGTATCAGAGATTTCTTTGCCAAGTACTATGAGGGCGAGCAGTTCATCAAGGTCATGCCTTTTGGCGCAGAAGCAGAGACAAGAAACTTCCTGGGCAGCAACAACTGTTCCGGTTGGGATGGTATTGAGATCTATGTGACAGGCAACAAGGACCGTATCACGATCGCATCCAGATTCGACAACCTTGGTAAGGGCGCTTCCGGTGCAGCGATCCAGTGTCTGAACGTGCTTCTTGGCTGTGATGAGTCCAAGGGCTTAAACCTGTAAGAAGAATAGTATTCAAATAAATAATGACATGCAAAGGACCAGGTTCGCGTATGCAAGCTTCACGATTTCGGAAGTTTTTATACACGAACCTGGTCCATGTCATTTCTGCATCGACAGTTTTAGACGATACCTAAAGATTAAATATCCTGCTCGGATTCCAGCGCTTCAAGATAACGGTTGATATAGTGGGCTACGCCGTGCTCATCGTTGGAGAGGGTCACGTCGTTGGCAATCTTCTTGAGAAAATCGGAACTGTTGCCCATAGCGACACCCATGCCGGCATAGGACAGCATCTCCTTATCATTGTCGGCATCGCCGAAAGCCATGATCTGGTTTGGCGTGATGCCGTTCATCTGAGCCAGATGAGCGATGGCACTGGCCTTGCTGACGGAGCCGTGGGAGATCTCTGTATAGAAAGAATTGGAGGCTGTCATGTAAATGTCCGGAATCTGGCGGATGCGTGCGCGCATCGCTTCTTTGGCAACAGGATCAGGGATCAGGAAGTTCAGACCCTCGATCTCGTTGATGTTGCGTCTGGCAAATGTCATCAGGTCATCGGTTGGGATACGGGCGGTCTGCAGATAGCTGCGGATGGAAGCCGGCATACCGAAGCTTTCAGGATCATTGTAATAGCGGCTGTCACAAAAACCGACACCGCGGACAAAAACTTCAAAAGTGAATTCCGTTGACTCGATCATGTCAAGAAGGTAAGCGGCTGTCTCCGGATGGATGTTGACACCGTGAATTCTCTCTCCTGTATGGAGATCAAAGATACTGGAGCCATTGGAAGTGATGGCATATTGAAGGCCGGGCACTTCAAGAAGCGCATGTGGGATGGCAGACAGGGGTCTGCCGGTGGAGATGACCACCTGAATATCGGCTTCAATGGCGTTGCTGAGAGCTTCTGTAGTTTCTATTGTGAGCTGGCTCTGGGAGTTCAAAGTGGTGCCATCCAGATCCAGTGCGATCATTCGTATTGCCATAAGGGTCTCCTTTGGTATTTTTTGTTGATATGATTATATCATAGCTTCAAAAATCTGCACAATTGAAAACGTTTTCTCATAAAATTTTGATGAATATGCATTGAAAAAACGAAGGATTTTTGTGAGAAATCATGATGAAAACGTTTTTTTGCACAGGAGCGACAAGGGAATAATTCACAAAAAAAGTCTGTCAAGCAAAAGTATATTGTTATAATTACCGAAATCCTGTGTCTGAAACTGTGCAAAATTGACTTTAACAGTCGTGTCAGGTATAATTATAACTGATATAAAGAGTAGAAATGCAAGACTTGTTAATGTTCGTTTTATTAGAAAGAGGTGTCAGCCGTGCAGCAGAGAGATATCATCAACGTTAGAAGAGCAGTAGATGCCAACCTAGGCAAAAAGGTTCGCGTAAAAGCCAACAGAGGAAGACACAAATATTCCATCACAGAAGGTGTACTTACAGAAAGCTACCCAAGTATTTTTACTGTTAAGTTAAGCGCTGACTGCGATTCTGCTGAGAGACTTGTTTCCTACAGCTACACAGATGTACTCACCAGAGATGTACAGCTTGTGATCTGCAGCTAATACTGAATAGCAGAAAACCCCAAAAGACCGCAAAGAATGAGCAATCATTTTTTGCGGTCTTTTTGTTGCCCCGGATCGGTGTTCAGGATTGTATGCCGAAAAATTCAATTCTTGACTTTTAGAATTCATCGTGGAATTCCAATTGATTCCAAATGAAAAAATCTAAATTGCTTGAAAAAAAATACAAAGTACAATAAAATAAAACTGTATACAAAGAACAAGTGTAAATACTGTACATGAATGAGGGAAAAATATGGACAGAATTGAACTGAAAGCAATGGCGAAGATCAATCTGGGTCTCGATGTTGTCAGAAGAAGACCGGACGGTTACCATGAGGTCAAAATGGTGATGCAGATGTTGCATCTTCACGATGAAGTTGTGGTGGCAAAGCGTGCAGAGCCGGGGATTCATCTGACGACCAATCTGGATTTTCTGCCTGTGGATGATGGCAATATTGCCTACAGAGCTGCCAAAGTTCTGATGGATGCACACGGCATAAATGAGGGCGTGGAGATCAGGATTGAAAAAACGATTCCTGTAGCAGCAGGAATGGCAGGCGGCAGCACAAACTGTGCGGCGGTGCTTCATGGTGTCAATCAGATCTTTGAACTGGGACTGACACTGGATGAGCTGATGGCAGTGGGTGTGAAACTGGGTGCAGATGTTCCTTACTGCCTCATGCAGCATACAGCGCTGTCTGAGGGTATTGGAGAGATCCTGACACCGGTCCCATCATTGCCGGCATGCAAAGTTCTGATCGCAAAACCTGAGGTGGGTGTATCGACAAAAGAAGTCTATCAGAATCTGAAACTTGATACACTGGAAAAACATCCGGATATCGATGGCATTGTGACAGCCTTGAAAGACGGCGATCTTTATGGCGTGACCGATCGACTTGAAAACGTGCTGGAAACAGTGACCGTCAAAATGCATCCTGTGATCAATGAGATCAAGCAGTTAATGCTGGCCGAGGGCGCCGTGAATGCGCTGATGAGCGGCAGTGGTCCGACTGTATTTGGTATCTTTGACGACGATGCAAAGGCAGAGAAAGCCTATAATGCGATGAAAGCATCCGGGCTTGCAAAGGATGTGCATCTGACAACGCCATACAGGGAATAAAGCGGTCGCTTGTACACAAGAATAAGGGTAAGAAAAACAGGATTGATTTAGAGGTAAGAGACATGAAAGATTTTGAAATGACAATTGATGAATACCTTCCATTAAGAGATGTGGTTTTTAATACATTAAGAAGAGCAATTTTAAAGGGCGAGCTTGAGCCGGGTGAGCGTCTGATGGAGATCGCACTGGCAAACCGTCTGGGTGTCAGCCGTACACCGATCCGTGAAGCAATCCGTAAGCTGGAGCTGGAGGGTCTTGTGATCATGATCCCAAGAAAGGGTGCTGAGGTCGCAAAGATTACAGAAAAGGATCTGAAGGATGTACTGGAAGTACGTACTTCCCTTGAGAAACTGGCAATTGAACTGGCTTGTGACAGAATCACAGAAGAAGAGATCGTAGAACTGAAAGACAGATGCAAGGATTTCGTTGTATCCCTGAAATCCAGTGATCTGACAGAGATGGCAGAGAAGGACGTGGCTTTCCACGATGTGATCTTCAGAGCAACAAAGAATGCAAGACTGATTCAGATCCTCAATAATCTCCGTGAGCAGATGTACAGATATCGTCTTGAGTATCTGAAAGATTCTGAATCCCACGGCAGACTGATCGATGAACATGAGCAGATCCTCAATGCACTGTCCACAAGAGACAAAGCCAATGCAGTGAAGCTGATCAATGAGCATATCTACATTCAGGAGCTGACAGTGATCCGCAAGATCCATAATCAGGAGCAGAATCAGAATAAGAAATAAGAAGGCAGGAACTGAAAATGACAGAAGAAGTTGTACTGACCATTCGTGGTGAACAGACAGATCTGGGGGAAGATGCGGCGACTGAGATCATTACCAGCGGCAAGTACTATTTAAAAAACGGCAAGCATTATGTGGTCTATGACGAAACACAGCCGGATGATCCGGGTCCTACGACCAGTACACTGAAGATCGCACCTGGAAGAATCGATGTGATCCGCAGAGGCGTCAATCAGGTCCATATGGTGTTTGATCAGGGAAAGGAACATATCACCAGTTATCAGACCATGATGGGTCAGATGATCATGGAATCCTTTACTTCTTCCGTCCGCCTTGTGGAGAGTGAACACAGGGTAAGAGCGACTGCCAAATATACATTATCCATGAACGGAACTTTTGTCTCCGAATGCAAAGTGGAAATGATCATTGAATCCAAAGGCTTTGCCAGATTGAACCTGACAGGACAGAGAGGAGAAAACTGATGGCTGCCGTTTTGTTCTTTAACCTGAGTGGCGATAAGGGCCGCAAGGTCCGTATGCTGTGTATGAAGCTGGGCTTCAAGATCAGAAATGTGGATCCTTCGGAATATATGGAAAGTATCGGCGCACTGGCGGGTGTGCGTGATATGGCACTGACCGGTGAGAAGTATGATGGCCCGTTTTTTGAAGATGAAATGCTGGTGATGAAAGATTTTTCAAATGGAGATCTGGACCGCTTTCTGAAAGGATTCAGAAGTATGAAGATTCCGCCTGTGGCGCTCAAAGCTGTGATCACGGAGACCAACAGCAGTTGGAACTGCATCAAGCTCCATGACGAGATCAAAGCAGAGCATGAACAGATGCATTATAAAGGATAGAATGACATAGTCTGCTTAAATATGTCAATTATTAACAGGGCTTCCGACAAAGGAAGCCCTGTTTTAGGTATTTCGAACGCTTTACTTTTAGGCTGAAAAAGTATATAATGTCCCTTGTAAAAAACAAATCTTTATATAATATCAAGTACTTTCAAGTAAGAAAGTATCACGTAGATATCAGGAGGTAAATATTATGTTAGTTAACGCAACAGAGATGCTTCAGAAAGCTGTTGCAGGCCACTACGCAGTAGGCCAGTTCAACATCAACAACCTTGAGTGGACAAAGAGCGTTTTAAAGGCTGCTCAGGAGTGCCAGTCCCCAGTAATTCTTGGCGTTTCCGAAGGCGCTGGTAAATATATGACAGGTTACAAGACCGTAGCTGCTATGGTTAAAGCTATGATCGAAGAGCTTAACATCACAGTTCCTGTAGCACTTCATCTTGACCACGGTTCCTACGATGGCTGCTACAAGTGCATCGAGGCTGGTTTCTCATCCATCATGTTCGATGGTTCCCATTATCCAATCGCTGAGAATATCGAGAAGACAAAAGAGCTCGTAACAGTTGCTCATAAGCTTGGCCTTTCCATCGAAGCTGAAGTTGGTTCCATCGGCGGTGAGGAAGATGGCGTTGTAGGTATGGGTGAGTGTGCAGATCCTAACGAGTGTAAGGCTATCGCTGATCTTGGCGTAGACTTCCTTGCAGCTGGTATCGGTAACATCCATGGTAAGTACCCTGCAAACTGGGCTGGTCTTAGCTTTGAGACTCTTGCAGCCGTTCAGGAGAAGACAGGTGATCTTCCACTCGTTCTTCACGGTGGTACAGGTATCCCAGAAGATATGATCAAGAAGGCAATCTCCCTCGGCGTTGCAAAGATCAATGTTAACACAGAGTGCCAGCTTTCCTTCGCTGCAGCTACAAGAAAGTACATCGAAGCTGAGAAGGATCTTCAGGGTAAGGGCTTTGACCCACGTAAGCTTTTAGCTCCTGGTACAGAAGCTATCAAGGCTACAGT
>JAZUHQ010000225.1:0-3293 GCA_045641805.1 Lachnospiraceae bacterium | reverse complement strand
ACTTTCAGAGAGTTCTGTTTCTCCGTTGATCATTTGAAGAGCAGTTTCCTTCTGAAGGGTCATGGAAGTCTTTCTGGTAAGAGAACCTATCTTTTCTTTATTCTCAAAGACAATATAGTCCTCGTTATCATTATAGTACCGAAGTCGTAATTTGCTTCGATCACGGATTCCATCGACTTTATCACGATATGCATTGTAATCGAGATCATCGAAGTAGAGGCTGTGGATCTGATATCCATCAGCTCCATGATGTACATCAGGTCTCAGGACTGTTTTCAAGCGAGCCTTCAGAAGAGCGGCGGAAGCTCTTGAGATCTCGTACTTGTTTTCGTGTCTTAATCCGGCATCATTCATCGAGTATGCCTCCGAAATAGTATTGTAATTCTTCCTTTGTCATAGGAACATACCGATTCAGGTTATAGACCATTTCTTTTGCACGATCATACTGGATCACGTAGTTCTTGATGATATTGAGGTTCTGTTCCCAGGCAGATACCGAACTGCCCCAGAGAGTTCGTTCTCTTCCCATTTCCGGTCGGATAACGCTGGCAAGTTCATCCATTCTGTCGGTAACATTTTCGTTGGACAGGGTGGTCATTAGCAGTTCAGAAAGACGGCTGAGAAGCTGCTCTTTGAATTCCGGGTTGCGAAGCAGTCCGCGGGGGATCAGACTGAATTGTTCATCAGGATCCAGGGGAAGTTCGAAACCGGCATGGGTATACATAGACCAATCCAGGTCATAATATGCCCATCTCCATTTTCCATCGACAGTGGAATGAAGGTAACGAACGTTGTTCAGGATATCGCCATTCGCACAGTATGCCTCAAAGATCATCCAATCAATGACACTGTCGGTGTCGACCATGGAGGTCACATATTCATAGGCATCCGGATCAGAAAGATCATGTGTATTGCAATAACGCATCACATCAAATAGCTCCGGAGCATCTCTGGTTACGTTGATAACGCGTACACAGGTACAGGTATCTTCGGGGACCTGATAATGTGCAGCGTAATAACTGGTTGAAAAGGCTTCTTTCAGTGCATAGATCCCGTAGTACTCACCATTCAGATACAGAATGACATAGCGGGAACGGGCTGTCTGTAAAGCATCGGAACAATCCTGCACCAGACTGGTCATAACCTCTTCTCGGATAAAGGAAAACAGGTAGTCCTGAGAGTTTCGAAGAACAAGGGAGTGAAACTGGTTCTCGTATCGATCATCGTATAAAGGATAATCCAAAGAAGCGTTGCCATATCGTGAACGAAACGTACATTTAAAGGACTTTTTCATGTTCGTGGCGCGGCTGAGAGAACCGAATAACGATACACCACAATCCATGGAGAAAGAGCTTCCATCCAGATCATAAAAACTCAGATTGGCATGTTTTTCCCAGTCTTCAAGGATATTGGTGATGATTCCGAAATTGCCTGTCAGATCAGAAGGATCGCAGGTCAATGAGACAACAGGCAGTGTGTGTTCTTCGTTGATCAGATATCCCAGAGTTATCGTATCCGAGGGCAGATACCCGTCTTCCATACAGACAGCGCGGATTACCGTGCTCTCGGTCAGCTCAAAAGGGACAGTATATACCTCATCTTTCGCTGTAGGCCAACTGCCATCCAGGGTATAGTAGATCGTTCCGTTTCCAGATAATGCGACGGTAAGAGAGTCTACATTGTCATAGATACCGGGAGCGGTATCAGCGGTGGGAGTGGAGGAGATCAATGATCGACCTTCCTCATTTTGCTTACCCGGTGTAGGCGTTTCAAAGTAAAAATGACCACCTTCGGACAGGGAACGACCGAAACTGCAGCGATAAGGAATGTTCTTAAGATGTAATACATCGATGATCGATCCATCACTGTTTACCAGATAGAGCCAATCTTCCTGAGCGTTCAGCCCAAGTTTCCCATCTGCCAGTACGACCGTATAATAATCGCCTGCATTAATGGAACCGTTTAAAGGATATCGGTACAGATCATTTAAAGAATCTGTCAGATAGTAATCAGATAGATCAAGGGTGGAAGAAGTGTTGTTATACAGTTCTACCCAATCATAAAACTTATTGTTCGGCTGCTCGAGGTAAAGATCATTCGCAGTCATGACTTCGCTGATCATGAGATCATCAGGAGCTATCAAAGTTGCCTGATACCGGTAATATCCATCGAAGGTGTTGGGGAAACCGGGAGTGAGCATCTCTGTATTGGCGGCTTGATTGCTGCCTACGGGAACGGAAGAACAATCGGGAACAGCTTCAGGTAAAACGATCTTGTCAACCATAACTCCGGAGGAACTTGTCAGGCAAAGGGTTTCTCCAAAGCGGGAAAGAGAGAAGGAAGTATGGATACCACCATCCTCGTCGACCATGTTTTCTCCATCGCAATAGACAAGCAGAAAGGAGTCAGAGCCCAGAGTCGTCGATGGGAAAGGCCACTTGGTCAGATCACTTTCATCATCAGAAAGATACCAGCCATTCAGATCGACAGTGTCATTACCGGCATTATATAATTCGATCCAGTCAGGAAAGAGGGAAGAAGATCCCATGCGAACACTCTTGTTTTCTGCCATGACTTCGCTGATGACAACGCTGATCTGAGCATCCGAGTTTTCAACATAGGAAGCATACCCTTCATCATCATTGGAATATCCAGGAGTAACCTGATAGGTGGGAACAAAATCTCCCTCGGCATTTCTGGCATAAGATTGATCTGCATTCAGTGCAGGGAGCATAACTTCATCGATAATGTCTCCTCCGGGACTCTGCAGAAGGATCTGCTCTCCGCCGACAGAAGAAAGTCGGAAGGGAAGACCGGTATTTTCATCGCACCAAAGGATCAGATATCCATCCGGCTTAATGGTAGTGGAGGGGAAATAATATTTGACCTTATCGGGAGTATCGCTGATCGTACAACCGGAAAGATCGATCGTTTCATTGGAAAGGTTATGCAGTTCGATATAGTCATAACAGATCCCATCCGGTGAGGGATACATATGATTGGAGCTAAGGACCTCGGAAATCTGGACAGGGAAGCTGGAGGCATGTCGAGACTGCAGATACGCATTATAGCCTTCCTGTGTATTTGGATATCCGGGAGTTGCAAAAGAACTTAATGTCCATGTTCCATCCGATGTCAGGATCATGGGCATATTGCGCTTGGAAGGAAGCGTATTGACCGTATCCACGATCACATTTTTTCGGTTCATGAGGTAGATGACTTCACCACCGTTTTTGCTGATAGAGAAATCAGCCAGATCCTCGTTGGTATTAGATTCGCACCAGATGACAAGA
>JAZUHQ010000224.1:0-2950 GCA_045641805.1 Lachnospiraceae bacterium | reverse complement strand
AAGCCAGATTAACCGCATCATTCTCATAGACAGAAGCCTCCACATCCTGAATATCGGAGAAAAATCCTGCCAGATAAGATGGGATGAAGGCTTTTCTTTCCTTATACTGATAAGGCTCTAAAGTTTCACTGATTCGATCCGCAAAGCTTTCTGACGCATCATGAGGAATGCCATGATAGAGCGCATCCACTTCTCCCTTGACCTCGTATTGATACCTGTAATCAGGATCACCAGGCGGATCTGCTTCATATTTTAAGGTAAACTTTCCTTTCTGCTCGATATTATAGTTCCAGGTTGGCATATAGATGCCTCGGAAGTGGTCTACCTCACTGTCCTTAAAGGCTTTAGGAACAAAAAATGATCTTCGCAGATGTTTCTTCAATTCATCTTTACACTCTTCCCTGGTCTTTTTGAAAGGAATAATGTACTGTGGCCGCTTCATTCTGCAAAGTCGGCTCTCTAAAACAACAGGAGCACCGCAGAAAGAGCAGAATTCCGCTGCGGATGTCTCTGTACTGCCTATTTGTCCACCACACTGGGGGCAGATAAACAGGGTCGCTTCATATTCCCCGGAATACTCTTCTGCACTTCCATGGTCCGTAAAAAGCTCCGGATCATAAAATTGATCGCAGTATGGACACAGCATTTTCTGTGATGCAATATCAAAATGAAGTGCGCCGCCGCAAGCCTTGCACGCAAACATAAGAATTCTCCTTTTCTTCTTTTAATCATCCGTTAAGTTTATACATAGTATGATTTTATCATATATTTATATAAGGCACAGAAACAATGGCAAAATATCCCTGCATTAATTCTAAACACGAAGTTTGTATATTACATAAAATAAAAACAGCATCTTTGACATACCCTATGGAAGACAAAGATGCTGTTTCTTCTATATTCTATATTGACGAATCTTTTACATTGGCAGGAAGCTGGCGATGACAAAGACGATACCGCCGCAAAGCATAATAGCGATCGAGTAACCGATAATGTCTTTTGCCTTCAGTCCTGTAATACCCATGAGGGCAATTGCCCAGAATGGCTGGGCCATGTTGGTCCAGGTATTACCGTAACCAACCATTAAGGAAGTCTTGATCAGGTCTGCGCCCATCATCTTGGCAGATTCGATCGCGATCGGTCCCTGTACTGTCCACTGACCACCACCGGATGGCACAAACATGTTGACGATACCGGCAGAGAGGAAGGTCCAGAAATAGAAAGTGATCGGGGATGAGATGGAGACGATGGCTTTGGATAAAATCGTTACCAGGCCTGAATATTTGATCATACCCTGAATACCTGCATAGAGTGGGAACTGGAAAATAATACCTGTTACGCCACTGACACCGTCCGAAACGGCACGGATATAGTTGGCAATATTTCGATGAAGGAAAATGCCAAGGATCAGGAAAATGAAGTTGACAAAATTGATATCCAGGGAAGCAAAGCCCTTGGTCGCAAATGAATAGACGATATAGGCACCGCCCATCAGGGAAATCAGTCCTGTAACGATCGGACTGTAGTTGAGTCTTTCACCTACGGTTGGATTCTCCGGACAAGTCAGAACAGGCACTTCTTCCTCAGCCAGTGCTCTCAGTGCATCCGGCTCAAGTGGAGAGACCGCCTGATCGGATGGATGCATGAACATAGCCACCAGCGGTGGGACGATCAGCAGGGCAACCGCCACAAAGATGTTCATAAAGCTTCCCATGTATTCGGTCATTGGCACGACACCCATCTCAGATTCCAGGATATGACCGGGATTGGCAATGGACAGACCGATCGAGGAGGATAACATACCCTGCCAGGTCATCTGGCCGACATAGGCACCTGCTGCAATCAGACCATACTCAAAAGGTGTCTGCTTTCTCTGAAGCTGTTTGGCCATCTCTTTAGCCAGAAGGGCACCAACGATCAAGGATAAGCCCCAGTGAACATAGGAAACGGCGATGGAAACAAAGGTGACAAGCCATACAGCCTGCTTACCGTTTTTAGGAATCGCCGCAATCTTGTTGATTATCTTTTTAACGGCCGGTGAGCTTGCCACCGCTGAACCGGTCACAACGATCAATGTCATCTGCATGGCAAATCCAAGCAGTTCCCAGAAGCCAGTGTACCAGTTGACCAGCATATCCTTTGGTCCCTGATCGGTCAGTGCAATGCCGATCAGAAAGACGATCAGTGTCAGCATGATCGCAAAGATGCTGGCATCCGGCATATATTTAAGTGAGAATTTAAGCATCACATTACCCATTTTGGCGATGGGATTCGCTTTTTGATTCTTCTGTTTTTCTTCCATTCTATTATGTACTCCCTTCGGGTTTTGAACCCTTATAATGACTCCAGTTACCCATTATAACACTTCACTAATGGCTTACAATACATTCTTGATGCCTTCCATGTTTTTATTTTAAAACGAAAAAACAGCCGGATCATTCCGGCTGCTGACCAAAAAGAAAAGAGTTCTTTCGAACTCTTTTCCGGCTATCCCTTTGGGATATGTTTTTACTTTTTGATCGTTACTTCCATCTGATCGTATGGAATCTCGATGCCCAGATCATCAAAGAGACACTTCATCTCCTTGTTGAGTAAGCGTCTTGCAATGAAGAAGTTGTCTTCTTCACAGGCTACGGTATAACGAAGTGTAACACCTGAATCGGCCAGCTCCTGAACACCCATATAAACAGGTGCCTGGCTGAAGATACCCTGATTTCTCTGATAGATCTCTTCAAGCTTTGGTGTAACCATCTTCTCTACCTTGCGGATATCTGCATCATAAGAGATATCGATATCGCAGATGGCTAAAGACAGATGATGGGAACGGTTCTGAATGTTACGGATATCGGAGTTGTTGACGATCTTGACGTTGCCGCCTTCATCCTCCAGTGATGTTGTACGGATACCGATCTTGCGTACCTTACCACGGAAATCATCAAGAACAAGAACA
>JAZUHQ010000223.1:0-10250 GCA_045641805.1 Lachnospiraceae bacterium | reverse complement strand
CCCCTGTATGATGATTACTGTTTGTCGTCTACGAATACTGCAGATACTGTTACTTCCTCAGAAAGCTCGATGCCAAGAGCCTCAAGTGTCTGGTTGTTGATTACTGTGTAGGAAGCAGGAACAACGACTGTTGGAACCTCTGTGATTGGTGTGCCCTGAAGGATCTGGATTGCCATATCTGCGGACATGCCACCGATTGCTGTATCGGAGATAGCGATTGTTGCGAATGCACCGGAGTCAACCATTGTTGCGGAAGAACCGTAAACAGGAATCTGAGCATCTCTTGCTACTTCTGTTACAAGTGTCATGGAAGCCTGAACAACGGAGTCGTCTGGAATGAAGATGGCATCAACAGCACCTACGAGAGACTGAGCAGCCTGCTGAACCTCAGAAGAGTTTGTTACTGTTGCTTCAACGTATGCGATACCGTTGGCATCACAGTACTCTTTAGCGGAACCAACTGTGTTCACGGAGTTAACTTCGCTTGTGCAGTAGATGAAACCGTATGTCTCACAACCTGGTGTTAAGGAATCGGATAAAGCGAAGATATCGGAAACAGGGATCGCATTGGATGTACCTGTTGCATTCTTGTCCGGAGCAGAGAAATCAGAGATAACGCCTGCTGCGATTGGAGCGGATACAGCGATGAAGACAACCGGTGTATCGATCTCAAGGTTAACCATTGCCTGTGTTGGAGGTGTCGCGATTGTACAGATCAGATCGAAGTCGCCATCTGCCATACCCTGAGCGATTGTCTGAAGGTTTGTTGCATCACCCTGTGCACACTGGTAATCCACTGTCAGAATGTCCTCTGTGTAACCTGCATCTCTGAGTTCCTGAATGAAACCTTCTCTCATGTCATTGAAAGCACCATTCTCGATCATCTGGATGATACCTACGCTGTAGGATCCCTCGATACCACCTGCTGCTTCAAGTGCTTCTGTTGCTTCCTCAGCTGCTTCTGTCACAGCTTCAGTCGCTGCTTCTGTTGCCTTCTCTGTTGCCGGAGCAGGTGCAGGTTTGGAACCACAACCAACGAGTGCGCTGAGTGTTAATGCAAATACACATACGGATGCGAGTAATTTTTTCATAATGTTTTTCTCCTCTTAAAAAAATATTCTTATGTTCTATACTTGATGTCTGAAGTATACCTTACTGATTCAGCTCTGCCAGTTTGACAAAAGCTTTGGTGACCATCTCTTCAGTGATCACATATGGGTTGTGATCGATATCCTTCATGGATACGGTCTGTTTGATGACTGCCGGGAGATCTTCCTCCGTGATCTCTACATCGGCGATCTTGGTTGGAAGTCCTACTTCTTTATTGAAAGCAAAGACTCTCTCGAAATCTTTCCAGTTCTCATCGATGATCAGAAGCGCCAGAATACCAAATGCAACCAGCTCACCATGCAAATGACCTTCCTCGATATGAGGGAAGGAAGTGAGTGCATAGTAAACAGCATGTCCAAGACCTGTATTGTAATCGATGATGTGTTCTTTCGTTACCAGGTTGGAAACAATACCGGTGGTGACAACGATGGCCAGAACCGTCTGTTCAAATGCATAGGATGCAATGCCCTCTTTCATGTCTTTAAGTGCCTGTGCACCATACAACATGAGTGGCTCGTAGCACTGTGTCGCCAGGCTGACACCCATCGCTACGTAATGAACCAGATCCTCACCTCTTGAAGAGATGTTGCTCTCAAAGTACTTGGCATAGGTATCGCCGATACCTGCCCACATGTAGCGGTCCGGTGATTTGGCGATCACGGATGTCTGAATGAATGCATGCACCGGTGGTTTTTCAAAGAAGAAAGGTCCTTTGAAACTGCCATCCGTATTGTACATGATGGAAACACTGGATGTGGCGGAACAGTTGGATGCGATCGTCGGAATGGCGAATACCGGTTTTCCGGTCTTTTCTGCCAGGGCTTTCGCTGTATCTGTTGCCTTACCACCGCCGATACCAAAGATCATATCGGCTTTCTGTACTATCGGGTCTGTCATCAGTTTCTCTACATTTTCATAGGATGACTCCCCGCCGAACCAGATGAAATCAAGAATTTCCAGATCAGAATCTTTCACAGCTTCCACCAGAAGATCTTTGACGGAAGCGATGGCTTTGTGGCCACCCACCGCTGCGATCTTGCTGCCGTATGGTCTGCAGATCTGAGGAATCTTCCTGAAAACATCCGTACCGATGGAATAGCTTGGAAGATACATACTGTAATTCTCCATATAACTCCTTTCCGGCTTTTCATTTATGGGATAGTGGTATAAAAAAAGACCTATCCTTCTTTAAAGGACAAGTCGTAAAACCTGCGGTACCACCTTTATTGATCATACAATCCTCTCATAATGAAAATGCCAACACATTTTCTACCGTTAACGCCGATCTACGTCCTCAGATACTGGGCATCTATGATGCTTTTCCCCTGGCCCTCAACGGTCCATTTGCCTGCCAGCTTCTCCACAGGGCTCTCAGCTCCCCCCGCTCTCTGTACGGCGCTTTTACAGACTTTATCTCCGTCTCATAAGTTTGTCTTCATTTTACCACATCAAATGTCGATGTCAACCGACTTTGTGATTAAAAAAAGTGGTGTGGTCAGAAGTTAATCTTATGACAAATATAATAATTCCCCTTTATTGTATTCCAAATCACACAGCGTTATAATATAAAGTGGATGAATAGTCTTTATGACATAAACCATAAATCTATCTCAGGGGAGAAATAAAAATGACTGAACAAGAGAAAAAACCTCTCCTTGTAGGCATCGACATTGGTTCCACAACGACCAAAATCGTTGCCCTCATCGCAGAAACCAAAGAAATCATCTACTCTGAATACAAGCGTCATAACGCTGCCCAGATCAAGAGTGTCAGTGCAGCTTTATCCCGTCTGTCAGAGGCCCTTCCATTCCAGGAGATCCGCCTGGCCCTTACCGGTTCCGGCTCCAAATTCATCGCAGAGCATCTGAAAGTCCCTTTCATCCAGGAAGTGGTTGCCAACTCGATCGCCCTGCGTGACCACTATGAGGATGTGCGCACAGCCATCGAGCTGGGTGGTCAGGATGCCAAGATGATCTTCTTCCGTAAAAATGAAACCAAGGACACACTGGATGTAGCCGATATGCGTATGAACGGTTCCTGTGCCGGCGGTACAGGTGCCTTCATCGATGAAGTAGCTTCCATCTTAAAAGTGCCGATCGAAGACTTTGATGCACTGGCTGCTCAGGGCACCTGCGTCTACGATATCTCCGGCCGCTGCGGCGTCTATGCCAAGACCGATATCCAGCCGCTCCTCAATCAGGGTGTGGCCAAATCCGACCTGGCGCTTTCCACTTTCCATGCCATTGCCAAACAGACCATCGGTGGTCTGGCACAAGGTCTGGATATTGAAAAACCGGTTGTCTTTGAAGGTGGTCCTTTAACCTTCAATCCAACCTTGATCCGTGTCTTCAAAGAACGTCTGGAACTGTCCGATCAGGATGCCCTGATCCCGGACCATCCGGAGATCATGATCGCCTACGGTGCCGCCCTCTCTTTAGAGACCATGTTTGCGGCTGACCGGAAAACCTATGATCCCGGGAAGCTGATCGATCTTCTTCAGGATGAGACGATCACAGCCAAAGCCAGATCTCTCAATGAGACTGAGCCTTTCTTTAAAAACGAAAAAGAAAAAGAAGCTTTCAAGAAACGCCATGCGCTTCCTGAAACAGATTTCAGAAAACCTAAACGCGGCGAGACCATCCGCGCTTTCCTGGGCATCGACTCCGGCTCTACGACGACCAAGTTTGTCCTGATGGATGAAGAAGAGCATCTTCTGGATTCCTTCTATGCCCCAAATGAGGGCGATCCCCTGCTCGTTGCAAGAAGCGCCCTGATCGCCATGCGTGATCAATACAAGATAGCCGGTGCAGACCTTCAGATCATCGCCGTCGGCACCACCGGCTACGGTGAACTCCTCTTTAACAAGGCCTTCAGTACCGAAGTCCATGTGGTCGAGACCGTTGCCCATGCCCGCGCTGCCAGCAAATATGTGGATGATGTCACCTTTATTCTGGATATCGGCGGTCAGGATATGAAAGCCATCTGGATCGATAACGGCATTATCACCAACATCGTTGTTAACGAAGCCTGCTCCTCAGGTTGCGGTTCCTTCCTGGAGAACTTCGCTTCCACTTTAGATATTCCTGTCAAACAGATCGCAGAATCTGCGTTTGCTTCCACTAAGCCTGCCGCTCTGGGCAGCCGCTGTACGGTCTTTATGAACAGCAGCATCATCACAGAGCAGCGCAACGGCAAACTGCCTGAAGATATCATGGCAGGTCTCTGCCGTTCCATTATCGAAAACGTCTTCACCAAGGTTATCCGTATTTCCAACCTGGATTCCCTGGGTGATAAGATCGTGGTTCAGGGTGGTACTTTCCAGAATGATGCCGTTCTCTGTGCCATGGAACAGTATACCGGCCGCAAGGTTACCCGTGCCCCTTATCCGGGTATTATGGGTGCCATCGGTGTGGCCCTGATCACCAAGGAGCGCTATGAAGCCGGCCAGCTGACCCCATCTTTCATGGGACTTGAGGCAATGGATTGCTTTGCCTACTCTCAGCAGGCCAACATGCCATGTCCATTCTGTGCCAACCACTGTAAACGAACCATTGTCAGCTTCAGCAACGGCAACTCCTGGATCACCAACAACCGCTGTGAGCGCGGTGAGATTCTGGGTGATCCGAAAGACCAGGCGGTTCGCGATCAGCTTGCGGCAGCAAAAACATCCAAGGCGTCCGTCCCTAATCTGTTCGACCTCCGTCAGAAGCTCCTCTTTAAGGACTATGACTGTCCACAGATCTTGCCTGAAAAAGGCGTGACCATCGGTATCCCAAGAGTCCTTGTCTTCTGGGAGACCATGCCATTCTGGTCCACTTTCTGGAGAAGTCTCGGTTATACCGTCAAACTCTCTCCACTCAGCACCCGTAAGATCTACGAGAGTGGCCTCTCTGCGGTCACTTCCGATACGGTCTGCTTCCCGGCAAAACTTGTTCACGGTCATATCCGCTGTCTTGTAAAGAGCGGTGTGGATCATATCTTTATGCCATCCATCACCACCGTGAAATCCGAAAATACTGAATCCACCAGTGAATCCATGTGTGCGGTTGTCAAAGGTTATCCGATCGTCCTGCGCAACTCAGACAATCCTGAGAAGCGCTATGGCATTCCTTTCCACTCCCCACTCTTCCACTGGTACACACCGGAAGATCGCGCGCGCCAGCTGACGATCTATATGAAAGAACACTTTGATATCGATCCTGAGGATACCCTCAAGGCGATCGCTGCCGGCGACAGAGCCCAGGGCCTTTTCGGCCACGAACTCAAGCTGGCCGGACAGAAGATCATCAGTGATGTGAAAGCCTCCGGCAAGTATGCGGTTGTTCTGGCATCCAGACCATATCAGAATGATGCCCTGGTCAACCATGACCTGCCTGAGATGTTCACGACCCTCGGTATTCCGGTCCTGACTGCGGACGCCGTTCCAAACGCCAACCGCGTGGATCTGAGCAACAGCCGTATCGATATCGTCAACAACTTCCATGCAAGAATGCTGTCGACAGCCATTCTTGCTGCACAGAACGAGCACCTGGAGTATGTTCAGGTCGTCAGCTTCGGCTGTGGCCATGATGCTTACCTGTCCGACGAGATCATCCGTCTCATGAAAGATATCTCCGGCAAGACACCGCTCATCCTGAAAGTGGATGAGAGTGATATTCAGGGTCCGCTTCGTATCCGTGTCCGCTCCTTCACAGAGACGATCCAGATGCGCCGTGATCAGCATGAAAAACGGACTGTCCGCCCTCTGACCGATCCGTACCCTGTGAAGTTCACCAAAAAAGACATTAAAGAAAAGATCGTTCTGATCCCAAATACATCCCATGCATTCTGCCGCATCATGTCCGCAGCCATGAAGGCCCAGCACATCCGTGCGGTTCCACTGGATATCGGCCGTGAGGAAGCAATCCGACTGGGTAAACAGTATGTTCACAATGACATCTGCTTCCCTGCCCAGATCTGTATCGGCGAAGCCCTCGCTGCTCTGACCAGCGGCAAGTATGATCCTGATCACTGTGCAGTAGGTATGGGTAAATATATCGGTGACTGCCGACTGACCCACTACAGTGCCCTCCTTAGAAAGGCGCTGGACGACTGTGGTTTCCCTCAGGTACCGATCCTGACCAATGATGATGTGGACTACCACAACATGCATCCGGGCTTCAGAATGAACCTGAACTCCGCCATGACTCTGGCCTTTGCCCTTCCGATGGTGGATGCCTACGAAGAGATTCTCCGTAAGATGCGTCCTTACGAACTGGTTCCGGGCAGTGCCAACAAGGCCTTTGAGGAAGCCATGGATGCCCTCATTGAAGGTATGGAAAAACCGGCCCCATTCGGTGGTGTGGTCGGTGCCACACAGGGCTTTAAGAAGGGTATCGATATCCTCCGCAAAGTTTCCTTCGACCGTTCCAAGCCAAGACCAGGTGTCCTGATCGTCGGCGAATACCTGCTGAACTTCCATCCGGGTGCCAACCATGACATCGAAGACTATCTGGAGCGCAATGGCTTTGAGATCATCGAAGCCCGCATGACCGACGTCATCCGCAAGAGCTACTACTACCTGGATGCTCAGGTGAAAGAGTACCATGTCCACCGTCCTGCAGGCAAAAAGCTCTGGTTCAACACCGCCGACAACATCTTCAATCCGGCACATGACCTGACAGACAGCATTGCCAAACGTCATCCGCTCTACCACAAGGCGGCACGTATCCAGGACCTGATCAAGGACAGTGACCAGATCTTCCACCACTCTTTCGATGCCGGTGAAGGTATCCTGATTCCGGGCGAGATCATACACCATGCGAAGCGTGGCTGCCGTTCCTTCGTCATCCTTCAGCCATTCGGCTGTCTGCCAAATCACATCGTAGGACGAGGCATTACCAAAAAGCTGAAAGAGCTTTATCCGGATGCACAGATCCTGCCACTGGACTACGATCCTGATGTCAGCTTTGCCAACATCGAGAATCGTCTCCAGATGCTGATCATGAACGCCAAGACCCACCAGGACTAAGATAAAACGGACCTGATTCATGAAGCGCGACTTCTTTTGGAAGCAGCCTACGTGAATCAGGTCCGTTTTTTCTCTTTTTGTCTATTGTTTTCGATGATTTTAAATCAGATGTTTGGCTTTCGCCTGATCTCTCAGCTCATCTCTGAACTGTGGGTGCGCCAGGCTGATCAGGGCTCTCACTCGGTCATCCACCGTGAGGGCTTTCAGATTGACAATGCCATACTCGGTCGCTACATACTGGACATCGCCTCTGGATACAGCTGTATAGGTGTTTTCAGGCAGGCTGAAAACGATCTTGCTCTGAAGCTTGCCATCCTTCATCATGGTCGATGGTGTGGCGATGATGGACTTACCACCCTTGGACCACTGAGCACCTCTGACGAAATCGGACAGACCGCCGACAGCTGAAAACTGTCTGCCGCCGATATGGTCTGCAGCGATCTGGCCGCCCAGGTCGATGGCCATACATGTGTTGACAGACATCATCTTGTTGTTCTTGGCAATAATACGTGGATCGTTGACAGATGAGAAGTATGCATTGTATATCTCTCTGTTACGATTCATAAACTTATAAAGTTCTTTGGAACCCATGGCAAAGGCAAACACACTCTTGCCATCAATGAAGCCCTTGTAGGTATTGGTGACATTGCCGTTTTTCATCAGATCCATCAGAGAGTTACAGAACATCTCTGTATGAATACCCAGCTCATTCTTTGTTTTCAGTCCAAAACCTACCGCAGAAGACACTTTACCGATACCCAGCTGAAGGGTCGCACCATCCGGGATTTCTGCAGAGACAAGATCTGCGATCTTCTGTGTCACTTCATCTGCCGCTTCATCCTCAGAGTCCGGGATCTCATCGTTGGCTTCAACAATGAAATCTGCCTTCTCAATATCAAACAGGCAGTCCTGTCCCACGATATACGGCACGTTTCTGTTGACCTGAAGGACAACTCTGTCTGCGATCTGTAAGATCTGACCTGCCAGGCTGCCGCCGGAAGGGCCGAAAGAAACGAAACCTTTGGCGTTTGGCATGGATACTTCCAGAAAAGCCACATTTGGTTTACCGACATTGGCTACCCAGTAATCCAGCTGACTTAATGGAAAAGAGGTATAGTAGGTCGGTCTTCCGTTCGCCATCGCCATACGCTCGTATGGTCCCAGGAACGGGGTGATACATCTGAACGGAGATCTCTCTTTCTCTGTATAGGCTTTGATTGGTCTTGTGATCAGAGCGGTAAAGATATTGATGGCCTCCAGTTCATCACGGCGCTCATAAAGAGCATCCGCAAGGATTCTTGCTTCACTGCTGACCAGTCCGACATAGACGCAGTCGCCTGAACGGACGATCTTCACTGCCTCTTCTGCAGTGGTCAGCTTCTGATTGTATATTTCTCTCCAGTTTTCACTCATAGATGACAACTCCTCGTTGCGTTTTTTACAGGATCAGGTTTCTGCCCACATCCATGTATTCAAACGTACATCTGGCTGCCTCGACGCCGTTGTCACCGTAGACATAGGCCTCCACAACACGGATGCGTTTTCCATTTTTAATCACTCTGCCTTCACAGATCAGTTTCTTGCTGTCCGCCAGGGGTCTCAGGAAATACATATTTCCGGAGAGTGTCGGTCCGATCAGACCGCAGGATGCGGCCGCCATACCTGCCACCGTATCTGCCAGGGCATAGAGGGTACCGCCATGTGGGGTTCCCATCTGATTGCCATAGCGGGGCTCCATAAGCATCTCGCCCTTACAATAGCCTTCATCGGCATCTGTGAATTCAATTCCTAACAACTTAACAAATCCATTTTTCTCTGTCTCGTCCTGAAGCCGTTTTAAGATAAGTGGATTGCTCATGATCATTCCTTCTCTTGTTTAATAATTCTTTCTGCCACTGGCATCCTTGATGCCCATGGCTTCCCTGTATTTAGCTACCGTACGTCTGGAGATCTTGACGCCCTTTTCTGCCAGTTTCTCACCTAAAATACGGTCGCTGTATGGTTTTTCGTGGTTTTCATTCTCGATGATCTCACGAAGTAATGTCTTTACCTCATCCGCAGTGGACGCTTCTCCGGCATAACTGCTGCCAACAGCTGCCGTAAAGAAATAGTTCATCGGGAAAACACCCCATGCACACTGCAGATATTTGTCCTTGACGGCACGGCTGACGGTGGACTCATGAATGCCTACCTTCTCAGCAATATCGGCCAGTTTTAATGGCTTCATGTTGCCGGGTCCGCTTGTAAAGAACTTTTCCTGTGCATCCACGATCTCGCGGGATACACTCATCAGTGTCGTGTTGCGCTGGGAAACACACTGCATGACCCATTCGGCCTGACGGACTTTGTTGCCAACATAGTCCCTCGTCGCCTTATCATCCGTTTCCGTGATCATCTTGCGGTAATAGGCATTGATCGACATTCTTGGATACATGTATTCATTGAGCAGTATCTCAAAATAGTCTTTCAGTTTGACCACCGTCACATCCGGTGTGATATACTTCATGTTCTCCCTTGAACTGAAGCTGTTGCCCGGTTTTGGATTCAGGGATGTGATCACCTCTCTGGCTTCCAGCACGTCACCAACGGATACGCCCAGCTTTTTGGCAATCTGCGGCAGCTGATTCTTGGCCAGAAGCTCAAGATAGTGTTCACAGATCTCATGCGCCAGGGGCTCCTCCATCTTCTGGCGATCCATCTGAAGGATCAGACACTCTCCAAGACTCCGGGCCCCTACGCCCGCAGGATCCATCATCTGAATGACGGATAGATAGTGCTCTGCCTCTTCATCGCCAATACCATATGTCTTTTTGACTGTCTCGAAATCTTCTGAATAATACCCTCTTGCATCCAGAAGTCCGATCATGAAACAGACGATCTCCTTTTCTGACTCACTCAGGTCTGTTGTCACCAACTGACTGGTCAGGAACTCCTCCAGATCCTCACCCCTGTTATCCGTGACGTTCCACATATCCTGATTGTCGTTATCGTCTGAACCATACTCCTCAGAATAGTAGACGCGATTCTGCTCATCGCTGCTTGCGAGCCATTCCAGCTTGCGCTGGTATTCCTCGTTTTGCAGGTTGTCACTCTGCCTGTCATTTTTCTCATCGATATCGATGACCGGATT
>JAZUHQ010000222.1:0-5503 GCA_045641805.1 Lachnospiraceae bacterium | reverse complement strand
CGTATACAATTATGATAAATATCTGAATTGGAAATATTTGGAAATAAAATATTTTCCTATTTTTACACAATTCCACTTGAAATTCAGAAACAAAGAGCGCTATAATGAGTCATTGTAAAAAACAGTGTTTATGAAGAGCGTCATCATGATCGTGAAGCAGAAAAGGAGGCGTCATATGGCAGTTAAGTATGTATTCGTCACAGGTGGTGTTGTATCCGGTCTCGGCAAAGGTATCACTGCGGCATCTTTAGGAAGACTTCTCAAGGCCCGTGGCTACGAAGTAACCATGCAGAAGTTTGATCCTTATCTCAACGTGGACCCGGGAACCATGAATCCCTATCAGCACGGCGAAGTATTCGTTACAGATGATGGTACAGAGACCGATCTGGACCTTGGCCATTATGAACGTTTCGTCAACTGCACCCTCAACTACAACTCCAACGTGACCAGTGGTAAGGTCTACTGGGACGTTCTGACTGCTGAGAGACGTGGTGATTACGGCGGAAGCACCGTTCAGGTCATCCCACATATCACCAATGCCATCAAGAGCCGCTTCTATCGCGGTAAAGATTCTGACAAGACAGAGATCGCCATCATCGAGGTCGGCGGTACAGTGGGCGATATTGAAAGCCAGCCTTTCATTGAGTCCATCCGTCAGTTCCAGCACGAAGTCGGCAGAGAAAACCTCATGCTGATCCATGTTACGCTCATTCCTTATATCAAGTCTTCCGGCGAGATGAAGACAAAACCAACTCAGAACACCGTCAAAGACCTTCAGTGTCTGGGCCTTCAGCCAGATATCATTGTCTGCCGTTCCGAGCTTCCACTCGAGGAAGGTATCAAGGACAAGATCTCTCTCTTCTGTAACGTGCCTGTTGCCAACGTTATCGAAAACCTGGATGTAGAGGTCCTCTATGAAGCGCCTCTGGCACTTGAAAAAGAGCATATCGCAGAAGTCACCTGTAAGCGTCTCGGTATTCCTTGTCCGGAACCGGATCTTGCCAGCTGGGAATCCATGATCCACTCATGGAAACATCCTGAAAGAAAAGTCAAGATCGCGCTTGTCGGCAAGTATGTGCAGCTCCACGATGCTTATATCTCCGTTGCTGAATCCTTAAAGCATGCCGCTTGTGCCAACAACGCGGAAGTGGAGATCCGTTGGGTCGATTCCGAGCAGCTGGATGCATCCAACGCAGCTGAGATCCTCGGCGATGCCGATGGTATTCTCGTACCGGGCGGTTTTGGCAGCCGTGGTATCGAGGGTAAGATCACAGCCATTGAATATGCCCGCGTTCACAAGATCCCATTCCTTGGCCTCTGCCTTGGTATGCAGATGGCGATCGTTGAGTTTGCCCGCAACGTCCTCGGTCTTGAAGATGCCCACAGTGCTGAGCTGGCACCGGAAACTAAGAATCCTGTGATCCACATTATGCCGGATCAGTACGGTGTCACCGATCTTGGCGGTACACTCCGTCTCGGTGCCTATACCTGTATTCTGGATGAAACATCCAAGGCTTATGCTCTCTACGGTAAGAAAGAGATTTCCGAACGTCACAGACATCGTTATGAAGTCAACAACGATTACCGTCAGGCCCTGACTGAAAAGGGTATGGCTCTTGTCGGTCTTTCTCCTGATGACCGTATCGTTGAGATGATCGAGCTGAAAGATCATCCATGGTTCATTGCCACACAGGCACATCCTGAATTCAAATCCAGACCAAATGAACCACATCCATTATTTAAAGGCTTTATTGAAGCTTCTCTCTGCAATCAGAAATAGCAACCCCTTTAAACACCAAACAACAATTCAACCTTTTTGTTGTTTCTGACTGCAGGACGGCTACACTCACACAATAAATGCAAAAAAATCTGTCTCCGGTTTGACCGAAGGCAGATTTTTTATTTTGATCATTTTCATTTTTACCATTTTTTCCTGATCAATCGGAAGAGGAACAAGCTACCTCTGATACAGAGTTCCGTGCACATGGCGATCCATACACCGACCAATCCGTAACGCGGTGCCATGAAGGCCGCAAACGGGATACGGATACACCACATGGAGATCAGATTCAGACAGGTTGGTACCAAGGTCTCGCCTGCACCTCTGAAGACACCATTGACCACGATGGAAGCGCCGTAGAGCGGTTCGCAGAAAGCTTCGATTCGCAGGATGGTCGTACCCAGCTGGCGGATCTGTGGATCCGGTGTCAAAAAGCCGATCATCTGTGGGGCCAGGATATACATGAGAATACCGCAGACTGTGATCATGCTCATACCCAGTCCTACCGTCATCCAGCCAAGACGCTTGGTCAGATCCTTACGTTTAGCACCGATACTCTGACCGATCATGGTGGTGGCCGCGACGGAGATACCGAAAGCCGGCATAAAGCACAGACTCTCTGCAGTCACCGCAAAGGAATGTGAAGCAATGGCGATCGTACCGACAGGGGCAACGATCTTGGTCAGTGCCACATAGGCACTGGAAGCGATCATCTGCTCCACGCCTACCGGTCCGCCGATCTTGACTGCTTTGCGGATATGCTCAGGCTCAAATCGGAGACCTTCACCGCTGCGAAGATGCAGCATATCGGACCTTACAAGAAGGAAATAGAGCATCAGGATCACTGTCAGCAGCTCTGCAAGCGCGGTACCCAGTGCGGCACCGATAATGCCAAGACCTGCTATATAGATGAGGAGATAGTTAAAGACCACATCCTCCAGACACATGAGCATACTCAAGGTGCCCGGCGTCTTCGTGTTGCCGCTGCACTGGAGCATACCCGAGGCCAGTCGATTCAGGAGGATACATGGATAGGAAATCGCATAGATCAGGAAATACCAGGAGGCTTTTTCACAGATTTCAGGTGCACCTCCAAGCCATACAGGAAGCCCCTTGTGGATGGCAATCGCTATGCTCATCATTACCAGCGCAAAAGCCAAACCGATCAGCAGACCCTGCTTGACCACATGTCGGGCATCCTTCTCCCTCTTGGCACCGATGAGATGGGCGATCTGTACCGTAAAACCGGTGCTGATGGCCGCGCTCAGACCATTGAAAAGCCAGGTGGAGGAAGCCACCAGGCCGATGGCCGCGGAATCATTCGCACCCAGTCTGCCGACCATGGCCGCATCGATGTACTGCATAACCACAGAGGAAAGCTGGGCCATGATCGATGGAATACTTAAAAAAATCGTTAATGAAAGCTGCTCCCGGGCTGAAAGTTCCTCACCGTCACGCAGCTTTCTTAAAAGTTCATTTTGCATAGATATTTACGTCGCTTTATCTTAATGTCTCACTTCCTCAAAGACCATGAGCAGGCCTCCAAGGAAAATGGCAAAATCGCCGATATTGAAGATCACCTTTTCCAGCTTCTTGCTGCCAATGCTGATTCGGAAGTAGTCCGTCACCTTGCCCCGTGTGATCCTGTCATAGACGTTGCTGGCTGCACCGCCCACTAAAAGAGCAAGACCTGTCTTTAAGAGACCTGAGTTCTCGCTGCCGACAGCCTTGCCGAGGGCATAGATCAGACTGCCCATCAGGCAGATGGAAAAGCCCAAAAGCAGCTTGGAGCGTTCCCTAAGAAACCCCAGCATCGCACCGGTATTATAAAACCTGGTGATGATCACATGACCACCCAATACCGGTTCATGACAGTTTTCTTCTTTATGGCCATCTATATAACGTTTGATCGCAAGATCCAGGGCAGCCAGCGCGGCTGCCAGCAGAATAAAAAGCATGCGCCCTTCTCCTACCAGGAAATCACTTCATGGCCTGTCTCTGTGACAAGTACCTGGATCTCCCACTGTGCAGATGGCTTGTGATCGTTTGTGCGGACGGTCCATCCGTTCTTCTTATCCACATTGATCTTATGGGTGCCCATGTTGACCATTGGCTCGATCGTAAAGATCATACCCGGCACGAGCAGCATCTGTGTGCCTCTTTCATAGATGTAACCAACCCATGGATCTTCATGGAACTCACAGCCACATCCATGACCGCCGATATTACGGACAACACTGTAACCGTTCTTTCTGACATGATCATGAACCGCCTGGCTCATATCGCCAAGGAATCCCCAAGGCTTAACTTCTGCAAGACCCAGCTCAACGGCTTCCTTAGTCACTTCTACCAGTCTTCTGTTCTCTTCGGATACATTACCGATCAGGAACATACGGGAGGAGTCGGAATAATAACCATTATAAATAGTAGATACATCGACATTGATAATATCGCCATCTTTTAAGATGACATCCTTGGATGGGATGCCGTGGCATACTTCATCGTTGATGGAGGTACATACGCTCTTTGGAAAGCCTTCATAATTCAGAGGGGCTGGAATACCTCCCAGTTTTGTTGTTGTTTCATAAACGATCTGATCGATCTCCTCTGTGGACATGCCCACACAGATCTTTGAAGCCACTTCATCCAGAACAGCCACATTGATCTTGGCACTGGCCTTGATACCCTCGATCTGGGCAGGTGTCTTCAGAATCTTCTGAGATGGCACGATATGGCCTTTGGACTTGAATGCGAGAATCTTATCATCGATAGACTGATGGCAACTCTTATATTTCTTGCCGCTGCCACACCAGCAAGGATCATTTCTTCCGATTTTCATTTTTATCTTCCTTTATCATTCAAACGAGACATAGGCGTCCTATGTCCATACTTGAGTCACTGATGCTTTACAAGCGTAAACAGTATAACACAAGTCCCAAAAATCATCAATGTCGAATACGTATTGCATCCCTTCTTAGGAGGCGCTATACTAGAGGAAGCGAACAAAAGGAGGCTTATCCTATGTATAATATGAATGAAGATCTTGAGTTTATCATCAAACAGGTTCAGGATCTGATTGCGATCGACAGCCCGACCGGTTATACCAACAAAGCGGCAGAACACATCATGCAGGTCTATGAGGAGATGGGTTATTCCCCTGTCCTGACACGCAAGGGTGGTATCTGGATCGATCTGGGTGGTATCGATGATTCCGACAGCATTGTCTTAACGGCTCACACGGACACTCTGGGCGCCATGGTTCAGCGTATCAAGAGTGACGGCCGTATCACACTGGCAAAACTTGGCGGCCTGACAGCGAACAACTGTGAGGGTGAAAACTGCCGTATCTATACACGCTCCGGTCATATCTATGACGGTACGATCCAGCTGATCAACGCATCCATCCATGTCAACGATGACTACAACGGTCCTGTCCGCAACTGGAATACCGTTGAACTGGTTCTGGATGAAGATGTCCATTCCAGAGAAGATGTTTTAAATCTTGGTATCATGGTAGGCGATATTGTCTGCGTGGATCCAAGAACAAGAATCACAGACTCCGGTTATATCAAGAGCCGTTTCCTGGATGACAAGCTGAGTGTCGGCATTCTCATGGGATTTGCCCGTTACCTTCAGGTGAACGATATCGTTCCTGAGAGAAGAATCTATCAGCACATCTCCGTCTATGAGGAAGTCGGTCATGGCGGCAAAAACCTTCGGAAT
>JAZUHQ010000221.1:0-4573 GCA_045641805.1 Lachnospiraceae bacterium | reverse complement strand
CTTATGGATACCTGTACCGATCAGGCCCTTCTCATCAAAGCAGTTTACTTCAAATACAAGCTTTTTGCCATTGACCTCCTTCAGAAGGCTCTCACAGCGAACCTGCATACCGATAGGTGTTGCAGCGATGTGTTTAATGTCTACGGAAACGCCGACAGTACCTTCACCCTCACCGAGAAGTGGCTGTACAAGCTCAGCGGATGTATTCTCCATTAAAGCGATCATCATTGGTGTTGCATAGACAGGTAATAAACCACTACCGATCTTAGCAGCTGTTAAATCCTCTGTTACAACGATTGCATTTTCTTTCTTAATGCCTGCTTCCATGTCCGGTCTCCTTTATCTCTTAGTATTCTTCTTCCTCAGACTGAGCCTCTTCGTTGTCAGTCTCGTGTTCTTCCTCAAAGCCTTCCTCATCGTATGTGTCATCCTCATCGATGGAGATACCAAAGCTGTCGGAAGCGGAGCTGATGATGATGGAATCATCCTCTTCATTGGCTGCACCGGAGATGATCTTTACGGAACCATCCATAAGCTCAGCAACTGCTGCGGATAATGGCTTCATTGTTTCGTAACCTTCAACAGTGGACTCAGCGCCATTGATGATCTGTCTTGCTCTCTTTGCAGCAGCGATAACAACGGAGTATCTGCTGTTAACGATTGGCTCTTCGCCCTGGCTGTTAATGCTGTTCATAAGTTCTGTATAAGATGGATGTAACATAGTTTAATCTCCTTTTCTTTCACTTATATCTATTTGTAAGACTGCAGGTCTCTTGAAAGGTCTGCAATCAGCTGTTCTCTGTAAGCGACTTTCTGACGTTCTGCTTCAAGAATCGCATTCAGTCTCTCTGCACATGCATCGATCTCGTCATTCACAACGATGTACTCGTAGCGGCTCATGACCTCTGCTTCTTTGACGGCATTGGACATTCTCTTGGCGATGGCTTCCGGTGTCTCTGTACCACGTCCTGTCAGACGGCTGTAGAGCTCGTCAACACTTGGTGGTGTCATAAAGATCAGCACCGTTTCAGGAATCTTTGCCTTCACCTGGAAAGCGCCCTGCTGCTCAATCTCGAGGATCACGTCCTTGCCTGCATTCAGCTGGTCCTCAACGAACTTTCGTGGGGTACCATAATAGTTCGGATCGTAGCATGCATACTCAAGAAGTGCATCGTCTGCAATCATCTGCTGGAATTCTTCCACTGTTTTAAAGAAATAGGCTTCACCATCTTTTTCAGTGATACCATCTTTTGTTCTGGGTGCTCTGGTTGTACAGGAAATCGATACACCAAACTGACCCGGATGCTTTTCCTTTAATGCTCCAAGCACGGTCCCTTTACCTGCACCGGAGAAACCGGAAACAACGACTAAAAGGCCTCTTTTACTCATCAATATCATCCTTCCATATATGTGATTGTTCTATAGTACGCTTCTGAGTCATATCGATCAGAAGCCGGGTGACTTCCGACTATTCGATGTTCTGGATCTGCTCTCTGACTTTTTCAATGTCAGTCTTCAGGTCGATCGCGATATTGCTTGTCTTAAGGTCGTTGGCCTTAGAAAGAATCGTATTGGCTTCACGGTTCATTTCCTGAGCAATGAAATCAAGCTTACGGCCAACACCACCACCGCCTGCCAGTGTCTTCTTTGTGGATTCGATATGACTTCTCAGTCTGACGATCTCTTCATCCACACAGAGTTTGTCGGCAAAGATGGTTGTCTCCATCGCAATACGGCTGTCATCAACATTATTATCACCAAGAAGATCCTTCACCTTCAGCTCAAGTTTCTCGCGGTACTCCGCAATGATCTGAGGGGCTCTCTCTTCAATGTAATCAACATAAGTCAGCATGCCATCCAGTTTAGCGATCAGATCCTTGCACAGCTGTTCACCTTCACGTGTACGTGTCTCCACAAGACCTTCACATGCTTTGGAAATCGCTTCCTCGATGAAATGCCAGAGTTCTTCTTCATCGACTGCCTGCTCTTCAAGTGTTAAGACTTCAGGATATCTGGAAAGTGCAGATACACGGACATCGTTCTCGATACCGAAATCTTCAGCCATCTGTGAGAATACAGACATGTATTCAGCAGCCAGCTCCTTATTGTACTTGAGGCAGCTCTTATTTTCTGTATAATCTTCATATGTAATGAAAACGTCGATCTTACCACGCTGAACATACTTCTTCATTAAAGTACGGATCGCAGATTCAAAAAAGCCCAGCTTCTTTGGCATCTTGATGGAGATATCACAGTATCTGTGATTGACGGATTTCATCTCTACAATGATCTTACGGTCCTGATCCGCGATCTCACAACGGCCAAAACCTGTCATACTTCTTAACATTCATGTCACCTGCTCTTATTTTATAGGGTGTAAATGCTGGATTGTCAGTCTTTTTTCCAAAAGTTGACAGACATATACACTTTATTATAAACAAAAAAAATTTAAAGGTCAACATGAATGTATCTGAATGAAGGCTGCATGTTGCCCCATCCCCCAATATATGATATGATGAACCAAGTTTGAAGGAGGTGTATCATCTATGGCACTTGACGGTTTTGTCATTTCCAACCTTGTATATGAACTTTCAGAAGCGCTGACAGGCGGCAGGATCCAGAAGATCTATCAGCCTGAACCGGACGCGCTTGTCTTAACAATAAAAAACAACCGAACCAACTACAGACTTCTCATCTCAGCCAGCGCTTCACTGCCGCTGATCTACCTGACGGAGGAATCCAGCAATAACCCACTGACAGCCCCTAACTTCTGTATGCTGCTTCGTAAGCATCTGAGCGGTGGTAAGATCTTATCCATCACGCAGCCGGGTCTTGAGCGTATTCTTCACTTCAAGATCGAGCACTTAAATGAAATGGGTGACCTCTGCGAAAAACTTCTGATCGTGGAGCTGATGGGCAAACACTCTAACATCATCTTCTGCCAGCCGGATACGATGATGATCATTGACAGTATCAAGCATATCTCTGCCAATGTCTCCTCTGTCCGTGAAGTCTTACCGGGCAGAACCTATTTTGTCGCTCAGACACAGGATAAACTGGAGCCATTGGAGATCACCGAAGAGATCTTTATGGACCAGGTTCTCTCAAAGCCACTGCCAACAGGCAAGGCCATCTACACTTCGATCACTGGTATCAGTCCTCTGATCGCGGAAGAAATCTGCTTCAGAGCTTCCATTGATTCTTCCATGAGCACTGCAGGTCTTTCTGATCTTGAAAAGATCCATCTGACCCGGACATTCTTCAAGCTGATCGAAGATATCAAAGAACACAACTACTATCCAAACATCGTGTCTGACGAAAGTGCGCCTGTAGAGTTTTCCTCCACCCACCTTTCCTGTTATGGTGAACTTCAGGAAGAAAGCTTTGATACCATCTCTGATGTTCTGAATTACTACTATGCCGCTAAAAACGCAGTCACACGTATCCGTCAGAAATCCAGTGATCTCAGACGTATCGTCGGCACCGCACTGGACAGAAGTAAGAAAAAGTTCGTCCTTCAGGAAAAACAGCTCAGAGACACAGAGAAGAAAGATAAATACCGAATCTATGGCGAGATGATCAATACCTATGGCTACAGCCTTGAACCAAGTGCCAAGGTACTGGAATGTCTCAACTACTATACGAATGAAGAGATCAAAGTACCACTGGATCCACAGCTGAGCCCACATGAGAACTCCGTCAAATACTTTGATCGCTATGCCAAGCTCAAGAGAACCTATGAAGCTTTAAGCACTCAGATCGAAGAAACAAAGGAAGAGATCGATCATCTGGACTCTATCTCCACAGCCCTCGACATTGCTGTCGCTGAGGAGGATCTGATCCAGCTCAAGGAAGAGCTCATCGAGTATGGTTATATCAAACGTCATTTCACCGGCAAAAAAGGCAAGAAGGTCCGCATTACAAGCAAACCTTTCCACTATATTTCATCCGATGGATTCCATATGTATGTCGGCAAAAATAACTATCAGAACGAAGAACTGACCTTTAAGTTTGCAACCGGCAATGACTGGTGGTTCCATGCCAAAGGTATTCCGGGTTCCCATGTCATCGTCAAGTCCGAGGGCAAAGAACTCCCGGATCAGACTTTCGAGGAAGCCGGCAGACTGGCCGCCTACTACTCCAAAGGCCGCGAAGGAGAAAAAGTGGAGATCGATTACATCCAGAAGAAACACGTCAAGAAAACACCTGGCGGTAAACCCGGCTTTGTCATCTACCATACCAACTATTCCCTGCTTGAATCCCCTGATATCTCAGGTATTCAGCAGGTATAAAAAATGGATCAAAAAAAACTCAAAGGGATATCCGAAAACGGATATCCCTTCATTATTCTGCATAGTCCTCATCAGCTAATCTTTGCGCATCAAAAAGAACATCTCTATGTTCACTCGTTTTTGAAATCTGTTGCCCAGGCTTTTCTTCAGATTGTGTTTTGGTATCGGAAGTCTTTTCATTAGCAAATAATGGCTTCCTTTTTTTGTAATATAGAATAACCAATATTGATACAACAAGTGAAACAATATACGAGACCCAGTCAATTGGCACCCCATGTAAC
>JAZUHQ010000220.1:0-2939 GCA_045641805.1 Lachnospiraceae bacterium | reverse complement strand
ATGCCATGTTGTCGGGGCCAAGACCCCCTGCCAGAAAATAAGGTCTTTGTATCTCGGGTACCAGTGACCAGTCAAATGTCTTTCCTGTGCCACCCGGACCTTCATCCAGAAGGATGAGATCTGCACTGGATACAAGGGCGCGATCGACATCCTCTTTGGTCTTTACGGAGAAGGCTTTGATGATCGGCTTATCCGAAAGCTTTCTTAAGCTTTGAATATAACTTTCATCTTCCTGTCCGTGAAGCTGGGCCAGATCCAGGGTGCCGTCATTTAAAAGGCCTGCCACCAAGTCCGGTGATGCGTTGACAAACACACCGACTCTCTGAATGGCCGGATCCACCAGTTCTGAAAGAGACTGCACTTCTTCCTTAGTCAGACTTCTGAAACTCTTGGGATAATCGACGATGAATCCGCAATAATCCGGTTTCAGTGCATTGACAGCCTCGATATCTTCTTTGCGGCGCAGGCCGCACATTTTGATCTTTGTCATCTTCTTCACCTTGCCAGAGGGCCCCCGTTTAAGGTCTCCAGCATCTGTTTTTTATTGTCACTGCGCATGAGAGTCTCACCGATGAGGACGGCATCCACCTTGTTTGTATAGAGTTTTTCGATGTCTTCCGATGTCTTAATTCCGCTCTCAGACACAAAGATAACCTCATCCGGTGCCAGATTTCTGAGACGGATGCTGTTCTGCACATCGACGGTGAAAGTGCGAAGGTCTCTGTTATTGACACCCACGATCCGGGCACCACTTCTGAGTGCTCTCTCCACTTCCTTCTCATCATGTGCTTCCACCAGGGCATGCATACCCAGGCTTTCTGCCAGCTGTCTGTAAGCGCTGAGCTGGTCATCATCCAGAATGGCACAGATCAGCAGGATTGCAGAAGCGCCCAGGGCTCTCGCCTGATAGATCATGTAATCACATACCGTAAAGTCTTTGCGCAGAACAGGGATATTGACTGCATCCGTAATCGTCTGAAGATACTGATCAGAGCCAAGGAAATAGAGAGGCTCTGTCAGGCAGGAAATAGCAGATGCACCAGCCGCCTCATAGGCTTTGGCGATCTCAAGATAAGGAAAGTCGGGTGCGATCAATCCCTTGGAGGGTGAGGCCTTTTTAACCTCACAGATATAGGACATGCCTTCTTTTTTGAGAGCCTGGTAGAAATCAGGAAGTGGCTTTCCGGAAGTTTCCTCTGCTTCCACCCTCTCCCTGATCTTTGCCTTAAGGACCTCAAGCGGCACCTGCGCCATCTCTGCATCGATACGTCCTCTGGTCTTTGCCGCGATCTCTTCTAAAATGTTCATGTTGATCTCTCCGATGTTTATTCGTTGGTTTCTTTGATGAAAGCTTCCAGCTTGGCAAGTGCTGCACCACTGTCGATAATCTCTTCTGCCATCTTGACGCCCTCCTCAATACTTGCAGCTTTACCTGCAATATAAAGAGCTGCACCTGCGTTCATGCAGACTGCCTGACGTTTGGCACCCTTTTCTTTTCCTTCCAGGATCGCTCTTGTGATGGCTGCATTCTCCTCAGGAGTGCCACCCACCAGCTCTGATTTATCGCAGCGGCTATATCCGAACTGCTCCGGTGTGAGTACATAGGTCTCAAAACTGCCATCATTGATCTCACAGACGGTTGTTGGTGCAGACATGGAAATTTCATCCAGTTTGTCCTGACCGTACACAACCATACCCCTGTCCACACCCAGGTTGGCCATAACTTTTGCCAGTGGTTCTACAAGTTCCTCTTCATAGACACCCATGAGCTCCATATTGGCACCTGCAGGGTTGCTGAGTGGTCCAAGAATATTGAAAACCGTGCGGATACCCAGTTCACGGCGAATTGGGGCCACATATTTCATAGCGATATGATAGTTCTGTGCAAAGAGAAAACAGATACCGATCTTCTCAAGCACCTGAGCACTCTTCTCAGGAGAAACGGTAATCTTAACCCCCAGTGCTTCCAGTACATCAGCAGCACCACTCTTTGAGGAAGCGGCACGGTTGCCATGCTTAGCTACAGGCACTCCACCTGCAGCGATCACAAGAGAGGAAGTTGTGGAAATATTAAAGGAATTGGCACCATCACCACCGGTACCGACGATCTCAAGGACATCCATCTCGTGGAGCAGTTTGATGCAGTGGGCACGCATGCCGGCTGCAGATGCGGTGATCTCCTCAATGGTTTCACCCTTTAAGGAAAGGGCGGTCAGGTAAGAGGACATCTGTACAGGGGATGCCTCACCCTGCATGATCTCATTCATTACGGTCTCTGCTTCACTGTAAGTCAGGTTCTCTTTCTTTGTTAATTTTAAAATGGCTTCTCTGATCATTTTGTCTACCTCCATGTTGTCTAATCAATTGTTGATTCTGTCTGTATAGATTCAGGCTCTCACAGCCTTGATAAAATTCTCGATCATGGTTCTGCCCTCCGGCGTCATCACGGATTCCGGATGAAACTGAAGACCATAAATTTTGTAGTCACGATGTTCAACGGCCATGATCTCTCCCGCTTCAGATTCTGCAGTGATGATCAGCTCTTTAGGTAGGCTTTCCTTGACAGCCGCCAGTGAATGATATCTGGCCGCCTCAAAACGCTCCCCAAGTCCCCTGAACATCACATTGTCGCCGGTGATGATCATCGTCTTCTGTTTGCCGTGCATGAGTTCTTCCGCGTAAGATACAACACCACCAAAGGCTTCACAGATAGCCTGTTGACCAAGGCAGACACTTAAGATGGGAATCTTGCCTGCAAAATGGCGGATCACCGAGATACAGATGCCGGCTTCCGATGGTTTGCCAGGTCCCGGTGAGATCACGATCGCTTCAGGTGCCATGGCTTCGATCTCCTCGATCGTCCGCTCATCATTTCGGATCACCTTGATGTCCGGTTCCACAGCACCGACCAGCTGATAAAGATTGTAGGAAAAACTGTC
>JAZUHQ010000219.1:0-12575 GCA_045641805.1 Lachnospiraceae bacterium | reverse complement strand
GTACGGCCCATATCGAAGATACGGTCCACACCTGCAACAAGTGCAATACCATCAACAGGAAGACCAACAGATACAAGTACCATGGAAAGCATTACCATACCTGCACCAGGTACACCTGCTGTACCAATGGAAGCCAGTGTTGCTGTTAAGACGATGGTCATCATCTGACCAAATGTCAGATCAATACCATAACAGGAAGCAATGAAGATCGCACATACACCCTGGTAGATGGCTGTACCATCCATGTTGATGGTTGCGCCAAGTGGCAGAACGAAGGATGCCACTTCCTCGGATGCACCCATCTTCTTTGTGCACTCAAGGTTGATCGGAAGTGTACCAACGGAAGATGCGGAAGAGAATGCGAACATCATCGCTGGTAAGATACCTTTGAAGAACTCGATCGGACTCATCTTACCAAGTGCCTTGACGGACAGGGAGTAAACAAGAACTGCATGGACTGCATAGCAGATATAAGCTGCAAGAAGTACCATTGCAAGGGAACCGATGATGGCTGCACCGTTCTCTGCAACAACAGGACAGAGCAGACAGAAAACACCGATCGGTGAAAGGGAAAGGATCATTTCCATGCACTTCATGAAAACGGCATTGAGTGCATTGACACCTGTAACAACAGGCTCTGCTTCCTTACCTGCAAGGATGATACCAAAGCCGATGATCAGTGCCATCACAATAACCTGAAGCATGCTGGCATTGGCCATAGGTGCGATGAAGTTGGCAGGGAAGATGTTGACGATAACATCCATGATCTTCTGTCCTTCAGCTGCTTCGTAGGAAAGATCGGATGTTGTCAGTACAGGGAAGAGACCCTTGAAAACATTACCACCGATCAGACCGATCGTGATCGCAAAAGCGGTTGTACAGAGATAGTAAACAACCGTCTTGATACCGATAGAACCGACTTTTCTGATATCCTTCATGGAGATGATACCACTCATGATGGAGAAGAGTACGATTGGTACAACAATGAACTTGATCAAATTCAGGAAGATCGTACCAAATGGTTTAATGTAGGCAACAGTGAAAGCTGCCTGCTTCTGCAGGAGAAGACCTGCGATGATCGCCAGGACAAGCGCAATAAAGATCTTGCCGGCAAGAGACATTTTCTTAACTTTTTCCATTTCTTTTTCCTCTCTGGTAAAAATCATATCCCAGTCCTCCTCCTGGTCCCAAATGACAGAATGAGTCCTGCAACTTGTATCTCTCTTGCGGACATTTCATCCACAAATATAAAACAGAGGCTTATTTCCAGCCTCTGTTCTCTATTATAATCTGTTTTTTGCATTTTTTCAACCGCATTCCGTCATTTTGAATCTGCATTTCATTCTATGAAATACATTGTTCCTTTTTTGTACAATCACACAAAAGTCCGTCATACACACACATAGAACCTGGTTCATGTAGGCACACTTCTGACGAAAGCGTACTTGTACATGAACCAGGTTCTATACAGTCAGCCTATAGCTTTATTTTAAGTTTATTAAATGTCTTACACTTCAACATTACCTGCTGCAACGATATTCACGCCTGTGCCGGCTACGTTCTCGAGAACGATATCACCGATCTTTACAGGTGCCTGGATCTCAAGACCACGAAGTGCTGCCACGCACTCAAAAATCTTGCCCTTAGGAATATCCTGAGCTGTCTTAACGTTGATCATTGGAACCTTACCACCGGCAACCTTGACAGTTGTTGTCACGATTCTTGTAGGGTTTGTTACTTCTTTTCTGGCGTAAGCATCGCCCTTTGGACAGGTATTGCCTTTCACCTCTGTCACTTCATTGCCTTCCATTGTTACTGTCAGAGGGCATCCCATTGGGCATCCGATACAGATTAATTCTCTTGTTGCCATCTTTTATGCCTCCTCGATCTTAATGTAGATGTTCTTCACATCGCCGGCTTCCTCAAGTTTCTTCTTAAGGATCACTACCTGCTCCATTTCACCCGGTGCCATAACAGGGCGTTTTCTCTTGCTGATGAGCTTGTCATCAAAGTAGAGTGCGATTGCCTTATTCTGGTAAACATCACCGACTCTGAAACGGACGGTTAATGTCTGCTCCATCTGCTCAGGACGAACATACTTAGGTACGGTGTAACGCGCACCACCCTGTGGGATGATCTCGATCATTGGCTTCTCTGTTGCTGTCACTTCACCCTTGATGTAAGCAGCGGCATTCTTACCTGCTGTGCTTGCTTCCTGGGAAACAAAGTCAACCAGGTCGTGAACGTGAAGAACGTTACCACAGGCAAAGACACCTTCAACATTTGTCTCAAGGCTGTCGTTAACAACAGGACCGGATGTGATTGGGCTCAGCTCAACGCCTGCGCTCTTGGACAGCTCGTTCTCCGGGATCAGACCACAGGAAAGAAGGAGTGTATCACATGTGTAGCGGATCTCTGTGCCAGGGATCGGCTTTCTGTCTGGACCCACCTCAGCGATGGTAACCGCTTTCACACGGTTCTTGCCTTCGATGTCGATAACTGTATGGCTGAGTTTTAATGGAATATCAAAGTCGTTCAGACACTGAACGATATTTCTCTTTAAACCACCGGAGTAAGGCATCAGCTCAGCAACAACTTTAACCTTGGCACCTTCCAGTGTCATACGTCTTGCCATGATCAGACCGATATCACCGGAACCGAGAATAACAACTTCACGGCCTGGCATATAGCCTTCCATGTTGACAAGTCTCTGAGCTGTACCTGCGGAGTAGATACCTGCAGGTCTGTAACCAGGGATATTGAGGGCACCTCTGGAACGCTCACGGCAGCCCATAGCAAGGATGACTGCCTTTGCCTGGTAAAGGACCATACCCTCTTCTCTGTTCATGGCTGTGACAACCTTATCGGAAGAGATGACCATAACCATTGTGTTTAATTTATATTCAATACCACTCTCGAGAACCTGGTCGATGAAACGGGAAGCGTACTCAGGACCTGTCAGCTCTTCCTTAAATGTGTGAAGACCGAAACCGTTATGAATACACTGCTGTAAGATACCGCCAAGATCCTTATCTCTCTCGAGGATCAGAATGCTTTCAATACCATTGTCTCTGGCAGAAACAGCTGCAGCAAGGCCTGCAGGTCCGCCACCGATAATAATCAGATCATATGCTTTCATGCTCAGCCCTCCTATAACTCTTTGTTGACGCCGACAACGAACTCGGAACCAACGCCGTTCTTACCGATCGCATACATGCTCATTGGCACTTCTCTTTCCAGGATCTCCATTGTTCTTGGAGAACAGAAGCCTGCCTGGCAGCGGCCCATACCGGCTCTTGTACGACGCTTAACAGCATCTAAGGAACGTGCGCCCAGTGGTCTGTGAATCGCATCGAGGATCTCACCTTCTGTGATCATCTCACAACGGCAGATGATGTTGCCGTAGGCAGGATTGGCCTCGATGAGTTTGTTGCGCTCTTCAAGTGTGAGTGTATCAGGATGAAGGATACCACGTCTTACAGGAATGAAATCAGGATTCTCAGCAAGGCCGAGCATATCTCTTACCATCTCTGCAACCATAACGCCGATGGCTGGAGCGGAAGAAAGACCAGGGGATTCGATACCTGCAACGTTGATAAAGCCCTTGCAGTCCTCAGCCTCACCGATCACGAAATCATCGCTGTCTTCATGGGCACGGAGGCCTGCGAAGGAAGTGATCACCTGACGGAGTGGGACATTCTTAACGCTCAGTGCACTTGTTGGTGCCAGAGAGTCAAGACCTGCAAGTGTTGTATTGACAGCTTCTTTATCTTCAACATCCAGAGCTGTAGGACCTACAAGAAGGTTGCCATGAACGGTTGGTGTGACAAGGACACCTTTACCCATCTTGGAAGGTAACTGGAAGATAGTGCTTTCTACGTGCTTACCTGCATCCTTATCGAGGAGCATGTACTCACCTTTTCTTGCTGTGATATGAAGTTTCTTCTCGGATACCATGTTGTTGAGGACGTCTGCATAGACACCTGCTGCATTGATCACAACCTTGGCACTGATCACTTCATCTTCTTTTGTATCTACATGAGAGACGGATACGTCAAAACCTGCTTCCGTCTTTGCGATTGTCTTCACTTCTGTATCTAAATAGAACTTAACGCCATTGATGCACGCATTCTCAGCATAACCCATGGTCATGTGGAATGGACATACGATACCGCCTGTAGGTGCCCATAAAGCACATACAACGTCGTCAGCCAGATTTGGCTCTTTGGCGATCAGCGCTTCTCTGCCGATAATTTCAAGACCCGGAACACCGTTTGCCTTACCTCTCTCAAGAAGTACCTCAAGGCCCTTTGGATCCTGATCCTTTGTACATACAACGAGAGAACCGTTACGCTTGAAAGGAATATCCAGTTCCTTTGCGATCTCGTCCATCATTGCATTACCTTTTGCGTTTACTTTTGCTTTCATAGTGCCAGGAACTGCATCAAAGCCGGCGTGAATGATCGCACTGTTGGCTTTGGATGTACCGTTGCAGACATCCTCTTCTTTCTCGATGACACAGGCATTAACCTGGTATCTGGAAAGCTCACGAGCGATGGCACTGCCGATCACACCTGCACCGATGATTGCTACATCATACATGTTTAAATCCCCCTTCTCCTAAGGTTTCATCAGTTTTTAAATCCGATGCATGAAGGACTCCCCACAGAAATTCTATATTTTCAAGGCCTTCATTCACCCATAAATGCCGTCTTCTGTCGGCATAGCGACCTGCCGGACAGAGAAACAACAGATTAACATCTATTATAACACGCCCCTTTCCATATTACCATGGGACAAGGGCAGGAAATCCAACAGAAAAAAGAATAGAGATTCTTACGAATCTCTATTTTATTCAAAGTCCGCAAACGGACTTTCGTTTTCTTCTCCTCAATCCCTGAGAAGAGTTTGACGGACTTTGCGCGCCGAGCGCGGTCGCTTCTGCGACCTATTCCACACGCGCGAGTGCGCATCAACGCGAGGCGTTCTTTGCGTATAGAAACGAAGTTTTCTATACGCAAAGGAATCTCGCTAAGGCCTCCATACCTTCCCCCGTCATAGGGCTGACGGTGAAAATAGGGTCTGCGCCTGCAAGCTCCAGCATTTCCTTGGCATCTGCCAGCTGGCGCGGGGTCGCAATATCTGCTTTTGTGACCACGCCGGCGACCGGCATACCGAAAGCGCTGGACTGTCCCGGTGAGAAGAAGAACTGGTCTCTGCTGGCATCCTGGACAAAGAGCACCTGCTCCACATCCGCAGAGGTCACCATCAGAGAGCGCAGAAGGGTTCTGTTCTCCAGATACTCACCCGGGGTATCAATGGTTGTATTATAGACTTCGATCACCTGTGTCTTTTTGTATTTGAGATCCATATGGTTCAGATACTGACAGATCGTCGTTTTGCCACAGGCCACGTTGCCGATAAGAATAACTTTTTTCATGTCTTTGTAATAATCGTAGGTGTAAAGTGCAGAAGGTTCTCAAGGATATTGAGGACATCCTTGACCGCTGCTTCCACGTCTGCCACATCGCCGTTGACGATGAGGGTACCGTTGAATCGGTCAACGAAGATCACCTCCACATTGGCTGCCTTCATGGCCACATCCGCGCCGATGATCGCACCTTCACTTGGCGTGATGGTCATGATACCGATCGCGCCGGAATGGTCGCCCATTACACCCAGCTTTTTAAATAAACTTCTGTCAGGATTTGCAATGATATGGCACAGGGTCACCTGTTTACCAGGTACAAATTCCTGAATAATTCGCTGTTTTTCTTCAAACATGGCGTTTTCGTCCTTTTACATGAATGATTCGAAGATCTCTCTGCGTGGGTTTGGAATAACCACCTTGGATACCATCATACCCTCCGCATTTTTGGTGTGAATACCGGCTTCCACTGCGGCGGATACGGCCGCAACTTCGCCTGTCAGTACCACAAAGGACTTACCACCGATACCTGTACCCAGACGGACATCCATCAGATCCACATCGGCCGCTTTCACCGCTGCATCCGCTGCAAATACGGAAGCTGTCACGCTGTAGAACTCCATGACACCCATGGCACCTGTCTCTACAGGTTCGCCTGCCAGATTGATGGCTGTGATCACCTGAGGATGCACTCTTGGAATCACACAGTGATCCACACAATGGCCTCCGCCGATACGGATACCTGCGTCAATAGATGCGGAAACAGCAGCGACCTCACCTGTAAAAAGAATATAGTACTTGCCCGGACAGCTGGCCTTGGCATAGATCAGACTCACATCGGCTGTTTTCAGAATGATATCTGCAGCCTCAACGCCCTTGGCAATACTGTTTAACTCTAAAAATCCTATTGTTTCGTACATCTGTTATACCTCTGAAGTAATGATAATGACGCCATCGCCCATATGGACACGGCCATCGATACCGGCATGGAGATTAGCTCCCATGCTTCCCTGCGGACATGCGGCCACCAGCTGGCCCTTCTTCACATAATCGCCTTCTCTGCAGACCGGACTGCATGGTGCACCGATATGCATCTTGAGCGGCAGTGTGATCTCCTTTGGTGATTCATCACACACAAATCCATGTCCTTCAATACTATAATAATCAGAAACGCCGGCACGTACAGCCACTCTCTTGGTTGGGGCTTTACGGTACTTACGGTCCTCTTCTGCTTCATATGTGTCTTTTGTGCGCTGGTAACGGATACCTGCCGCACCGAGTTCACCTTTGATGACACCGTTGATGACACGTGGGGATAAGCCCATCGGACATGCATACACTTCACAGACTCCGCACTCACTGCAGATCTGTGCCTGCCGCACATCTTTGTCATCCAGCATCATTTTGATGTCTGTACAAACCGCCATCTTGCGCATAATGCGGTGTGGTTCCAGTGGATGACCCAGCTGATGTCTCGGACACAGCTGTGTACAGTAGGTACACTGGATACATGCGGATTTGGCTCTGTTTAAGATATGACGGACCTGTGTTTTACGGCGCTTGTCGAGGGCTCCATCCTCAGGAAGGATCAGAAGACCATTGGTCGTCTTCTTGACCGGTGCCTTCATGGCTTCTTCCTTTGACATCGGAAGACCCATCATAGGCCCACCCATCACAACCATGATGTCCCGGCGCTTAAGACCGCCGGCCAGTTCGATGCAGTGGGCAATGGATGTACCCACAGGCACTCTGACTACGGAAGGCTTGTTGACCTCACCGGTCACCGTCACATATTTCATGGTGAAAGGAATTCCCTGTGCCGCATCCGCCACTGCGATCACGGTTGCGACGTTGTCCACGATAGCACCCACATCCAGTGGGATACCGGCAGGTGGAACCACCTTGCCGGTCACCTCATAAACGATGACCTGCTCATCACCTGCAGGATAAAAGCTGTCCATAGCATGGATCACGGTTTTGGAACCGGCCTTATCTATGGCCTCCTGCAATGCTTTGATCTCTTTTGTATAAGTCTTTTTAAGGGCAATGGCTGCCTTTGGAATGCCTTGCTCCTTACAGATCAGGTCGACACCTGCCACCAGCTTATCCGCCTCGTGGATCATCAGGTAACGGTCTGTACGAAGAAGAGGTTCACATTCTGCGCCATTGACGATGAAGATATCAGGTGTGACTTTGGCATTGAGTTTCACGTGGGTCGGGAATCCGGCACCACCACAACCGACAACGCCTGCGTCAGCAATCTTATTGATCAGACTCATTATTGTTACCTCTTATCTATGCCTGAATCTCAAGGCTGTCAATAATCGCAACGATCGCAGCGTCTGCCGCCACATTATCGCTGCCCATGATTCTTCGGGCTGTACTGCCGCTGACAGTCAGAACGTCTTCACCGATACCGGCGCCGACCACATCCGCAGCTACGAAGGGATTGCCGATCTTCTTACCTGCTTTGTTCAGTTCCTGTACGACCATCAGCTTCATTCCGCACATGCTGTCTTCTTTTTTCGTAGCCCATACATGGCCTACAACTCTGCATATCAGCATACTTTTTACCTCTGTTTCTATTTACTGTCTGACCACCTGAAGGCCTTTGGCTTTAAAGACATCCCAGGCAGAAGGTGTCACAATGGCATCTTTGGAGATGTAGGCTGTTCCCTGGGATCTGGCTGCGATCACCTGGGCAATGCCTTCTGTGATCACACGGTCCTCATTGGTCTGGGCATTTCCCTTTGGCACCTGGAGCTTTGGCGCCTGGAACTTTGGTGGTTTCGGCGGCTCCAGTGTCTGGTGGATCTGCTCCTTCAGCATCTTGACACCGTAAGACTGAATCAGTTTCACATTGTTTTCGATCGTCTGATAGAGACGGCTGCTGCCCTTACCGGAATACTTCCTGTGAAGGAGTGCCTTCTCGATCATCAGCACATCGATGCCGCTGAGAAGGGCATGCACGATGGCACAGCTTTCAGGAGAACCATCTCTTCCCTGTGCAACGTCGGACAGCTGTGTCATGGTCAGTTCAGTGATCATGACTTTCTCATAGCGGTTGATATTTTTATTCTGAATATAATCCTGGATCGTCAGGCACTGGCAGCCCTGAGCGACATGTGCAGGCACATCGGCCACATCGCCGATCACCAGCATCTTGCAGCTCCCCTCTGCACAGCAGGAAGCAGATGGGCCTGCGCCCATTTCCTTCAGCACTGCCTCAACGATCTGCTGAATCATCATTTCATCCATGATTATTTATCCTTTAATTTAGTAGACAATATAACCTAATGTACCCTTCTTGTAATCGCAGGCATTGGCTTCGTCATAGTCCATGTGCATGGCCAGCTTAAAATCCTTGCTGACACGGATCACCACATCATCGATGGTCACAGGTCTCTCTGTGTCCAGACGAACAGAGACATGCTGGCCGTCGATCACGCCGTAATTGACGGCGTCTTCAGGTGCCATGTGGATATGGGCTTTGGCCACGATGGTACTGCCCATGGCATTGTAAATACCGTTTGGGCCGACAAGAATCACGTCTGCGGCGCCCTTGAGGTCACCGGACATACGGATCGGTGCATCGATACCAAGGATACGTTCATCGGTGGTGGAAATCTCGACCTGGACATCTTTTCTGGCTGGTCCAAGGACTACCACACGCTCCAGTTCGCCTTTGGCTGTCATCAGTGTGACACGCTCCTCACAGGCATACTGTCCCGGCTGGCTCAGATCGCTCTTTCTGTGCAGCGGACCGCCAAACAGGATCTGGATGGCTTCTTCCGTGAGATGCACATGACGTCCGGATGCTTCTACCATGATACCCGGCTTAGGTTCTTCCACTGTATAGCAAGGCCAGATACCTGTCAGCTGTCTGCAGAAAAGCAGATAGATGGCGCTGCTCAGACGGTTCAGGCCCTCAATAATGTCCATTCTGGAACACTTGTCACCCTCATAGAAGGCTTTCGCTGCAGCCAGCTCCGCCTCTCTCACGCTTGTACGCAGCTCATTGAGGGCAAGGCACACCCTGCCCATGGACTGGTCCGGCATTGGATGCGGGATACCGTAGATCTCACGGATATGGTGGGATTCGTAGCGCAGGCCCTGACTGTCAAGGCCCAGCAGGCTGATCTCTGCCAGCGGCTGCTCCATCACTTCCGCGCTTAAAATCTTGCGGACATAGTCCAGGATCTCTCCCAGGGACTCGTTCATTCTGGTAAGGCCGTCCTCCAGTGTCATGATCTGCACGGAAAGGATTTTGGCCTCCAGTGTATCCAGAGTTCCTCTGAAAGTGATCTGAGGATGGGTCTTTGGCACCAGCACGTTGCCATGCAGGTGGGTCATATTTTCAGGTTTTTCATTCATCTGTTTTCCGGTCGCACTGTCAATATAGACCGGCTTGTGAGCGGCATCCATTGGCACCTTGGCCATTGGCATGGCTTTGACGTTGACACCTGCTGTGCTTGTCTGCACATAGGTTCTGCAGCCGGCCTCACAGGCTGGTTCGTCCATCACCAGTCGAATGTTGTGCTCCTTTATAAAATCTTTGGCTGCGGGTGTCAGGACAGTATCCGGTTCCACCACAACGGATGTCTCGCGGGTCTTGTACCAATGGGCCCTCAGCTCAATATCTGTCAAAATTTTCATCTCAGCAATCCTCCTGTTCCATTAAGCGGAGTCCGAAGACTCCGCGTAGGAATCAGTCAATTAACGATCGGATGATGTTAATGTTGGAAGGATGAACTCAAGCTCTTCGTGTGGTCTTGGGATTACGTGTACGGAAACAAGCTCACCAACACGGGAAGCTGCAGCTGCGCCTGCATCTGTAGCAGCCTTAACAGCACCTACATCGCCTCTTACCATAACAGTAACAAGACCGCCGCCAACGTGTACTTTACCGATGAGTGTAACGTTTGCTGCCTTAACCATTGCATCTGCTGCTTCGATGGAACCAACGAGACCTTTAGTTTCAACCATACCTAATGCTAAATACTTATCTGCCATTTTTATACCTCCACTTGGAACGGTCCTCTGACCGCCTGCATTCATTAATTAATTATTGATTATTGTTTTCGTGTGAATAGTAACTCTATATCAAGGTCTAAAGACCAAGACGTTTTAAAACTGCTTTTGTGATGCGCTCGATATCATCCTCTGTCACGCTGTCGCATCCTGCGGACTTGCAGGCTGCTGCCGCTGCTGCGCCGATACCGGATGGTGCAGGAGATGGGCTCATCTTACGGAGATCTTCAAGCTCCAGGATACCGTAAGCCACACGTCTGATATTGATCAGGTTCAGTGGGCTGACATTGTCGGATGTGGCACTGCCGCCGACGCTGCCGCAGCCGAGTGTCAATGCCGGATTCAGACCAGTCGTTGCGCCGACGCCGCCAAGGGCACCCGGTGTGTTGACCAGAAGTCTGGAAACCGGTTTCTGAAGGGCGAACTCACGGATCACGTTTTTGTCTTCACTGTGGATCGTCATGGTATGACCGGCGCCCTCATTGTAGAGGATCTCGATGGATCTTCTGCAGGCTGCTTCCCAGTCCTCCTCCACATAGAAAGCAAGGATCGGACAAAGCTTTTCTCTGGAGTATGGATTGTTCTTGCCGACAGATTTCTGTCTGGAGATCAGCACGCGTGTGCCTGCAGGGATCCTGATGCCTGCCATCTCCGCCAGTCTGTCTGCGGACTTACCGACGATCTGTGGGTTCATGGTACCGTTGGCACGGAGAATGAACTTGGATAACTTCTCACTCTCCGGCTCTGACATGAAATAACCGCCCTGTCTTGTGACTTCCTCCACGACCTCACGCTCGATGCAGCGCACTGTGATAATGCTCTGCACGGAGGCACAGATGGTACCGTTATCAAATGTCTTACTGTCCATGATGCGCTTAACTGCCAGTGGAATATTGGCAGAACGCTCAATATAACTTGGGCCGTTACCCGGGCCAACGCCGAGAGCCGGATTGCCGGAGCTGTACGCTGCACGGACCATGGCCTCACCGCCTGTTGCCAGGATAATGCCGATGTTTCTGTTCTTCAGCAGTGCATCGGTGCCTTCCATGGAAGGTTTGGTAATACACTGGATGATACCCTCAGGGGCACCTGCTTTTTCAGCCGCTTCCTGCATCACTTTGGCCGCCTCGATGATACAGTTCTTTGCATTTGGATGTGGGCTGATGACGATACCATTACCTGCTTTGATGGAGATAATGGATTTGTAGAAGACTGTGGATGTTGGATTGGTGGAAGGGATCAGCGCTGCCACAACGCCCATTGGTACACCGACTTCCATGATCTTGTTCTTGCTGTCTTCTCCGATGATACCTACGGTCTTCATATCCTTGACACTGTCCCATGTGATGGTGGAGCCCAGCAGGTTTTTAAGCACTTTATCCTGCCAGATACCAAAACCGGTCTCGTCGACAGCCATCTTGGCCAGGCGCTCAGCATTGGCTGCGCCTGCATCTGCCATGGCCTTGGCGATACAGTCGATCTTCTCCTGAGACATTTTGGCCAGCTCTTTCTGTGCAACGACCGCACGTGCAACACACCATCTGACTTCCTGTATGGACTGAAGGTCTTTATCAAATTCCATCGTTTCACCTTCTTTTCTTTTAATTTATGGATTCAAGCGGATGATCGGCGATCCTGCAGACTGTCTCTGCAAAAGCATCACAGGCTGCCTGACATGCCGACTGCTCTCCTGTGAGGAGACCGCCTGCAAAGTTCGTTTCTGACGGCGGACCATAAAAGAGATTTAAGGTCACATCCGCTCTCTTTAATGCTGCATCCAGACCATTGATGGCTTCCGATGGCGGTGCAATGACATAGGCCATGGACACGCCCTCGGGAACACCTGCCATCTGTGACAGGTAGCTGCCGGTTCTGGAAATACACTGTGCAAAATAGACGATGGAATCGTCATCGTTGGCACTGATAAATGCCGCATCATTTTCTATATAACTGACAGCCGCCGCAAGTCCGCTCTTGACTTCCTCAGGATCCTCTCCCGACAGAATACCGATGAACTCACCGGCCAGTGCCGTGTTGGCATTGGCGGCGCCTGCATACATACTTCTCGCATACGCGACGGATACCTGGGCTTTCTTGGTTGCCTCATCCAGGGCCG
>JAZUHQ010000218.1:0-5417 GCA_045641805.1 Lachnospiraceae bacterium | reverse complement strand
AGATGTCGTCGCCATAACCTTGTTGTCTGAGGTATTTATAGAGGCCATCACTGTACTTGGTCGCATAACCCAGGCCAAAGTGTTTCTGTGTCTCCTTGGATAGTTTTCTATCCTCGAAATACTGACGGGCCTGACCTCCCTGTTTACCGTTCAGCTGCACATAGTAATACTTGGCAGCCAGTTTATGGATCTCGAAAAGGACCTGTTTTCTGCTCTGCTGCTGTTTCTGCTCCTGTGTCATCTCCACTTCAGGAAGATTGATGCCGGCTCTGTCCGCCAGCATGCGGAGTGCTTCAGGAAATGTCTGATTTTCATACTGCATGAGGAAGGTAATGACATTGCCGCCTGCACCGCAGCCGAAACAGTAAAACATCTGTTTATTGGCACTGACAGAAAAGGAAGGGGATTTCTCATTATGGAATGGACAAAGTCCAAAGTAGGAGCTGCCTTTTTTCTGAAGGCGGACGTAGCTGCCGATCACATCAACGATATTGCTTCGGCTTCTGACTTCTTCTACCAGTTCATCCGGATAAAACACTTGATCACCTCTCTATCAGTAAATTTTCCATGCAAATGGAACATATAATGCTTCGTATTTTTCAATCGTATATTGATCTGTCATACCGGCTATATAATCACAAACCACCTGTTCAAGGCTGTAACCATAGTCGCTATGCAGCTTTTTAAACTCGTTTGGCAGTTCATCAGGATGATGAAGATAATGATCGTAGAGAACTCTCAAAAGGTTCTGGGCTTTCGCTTCCTGATCTTTGGCCTTTGGATTGGTGTAGACATTTTCAAACATGTAGTTTCTGAGGCCAAGCATGGCTTTTTCGATCTCCTCAGACATCAGAATGTCGGGCTGGTTCACACTGCTGTTAATGACATCGTGAACCAGTGTATTTAAACGTTCTTTGGAACTTGTTCCAAGAATATCGTGATAGATATGAGGAATATCCTTTTCCATAATGATATGACCGCGGATGGCATCATCGATGTCGTGATTGATATAGGCGATCTTATCGGAAAGTCGAACAATCTTTCCTTCCATGGTGTATGGCATACGGGAAGTGGAATGGTTCAGAATACCATTTCTGACCTCCTGGGTCAGATTGAGGCCGCGTCCATCCTTCTCCAATACCTCAACCACACGCACACTCTGTTTATAATGCTTAAAACCGGTTGGGCAGATTTCATTGAGCACCGCTTCACCTGCATGGCCGAATGGTGTGTGACCTAGATCATGTCCTAAGGCAATTGCCTCTGTCAGATCCTCATTCAGTCTCAGCGCCTTGGCGATCGTTCTTGATATCTGGGCAACTTCAAGGGTATGCGTCAGACGTGTTCTGTAATGATCCCCCTTGGGTGCCAAAAACACCTGCGTTTTATGCTTCATTCTTCGGAAGGCTTTAGAGTGAAGAATACGGTCCCTGTCTCTTTGATAGGCAGGACGAATATCACAAGGCTCTTCTTCCCTGTCTCTGCCTCGGCTCTGACTGCTCAGCGCGGCATAAGGACTTAAATAGCTGGCTTCCCATGCTTCCTGCTGCTCTCTGATACTCATGACTGACCCTCCATCTGCTTCAAATAAGCTTTCAACACTTTCATATGGGCGGTTGAGATCGGTAGCTGCTCAAAAGTGCCGGCCTCCACCAGATCGTCAACTTCCCCTTCAAGTTCACCATAATAGACATGCATATGCCATGTTCTGTGCGTAAATACGTGCTTGATATCCTTGATATAGCCTTTCAGCCACACATCCACGCCATAACGTTCCTTGAAAAGAGATTCATATTCCGAAGGGGACTCGCACTCAAACTGGACAAATCCATAGAGGTTTTCAAGAAGTCCCTTCTCATTGCGGATCAGCATATACCGATCCTTGTATTGAAGGATCGCCGTGATCAGGCGGATCTCTGATTTGTTGATCTTTTTGATATTAACCGGAAGTCTTTCCGCACATTCGTTTTTATGTGCCAGGCAGAATCCGGAAAGCGGACATCTGTCACACTTTGGATGAAGCGGTGTACAGACTGTCGCACCGATATCCATCATGGCCTGATTAAAATCCGATGGATCTTCATAGAGAATCAAGGCATCCATGATCTTCTGAAAGTCATTTCTCGTTTTCTGAACGGCTATATTGTCCTCCAGTTTCATGATTCTGGCAATAATACGGAGTGTATTCCCATCAATGACGCCTCTTGGTTTTCCGAAAGCAATACTCGATATGGCACAGGCTGTGTACATACCGATGCCCTTCAGTTTCAGTATGTCATCAAAATCTTCGGGAAAATGGCCGTCATGTACATCCATGATCATCTGTGCCGCTTCTTTTAAATGGGCGGCTCTTCTGTAATAACCCAGTCCTTCCCAGGCTTTATAGACAGCCTCAAGTTCTGCTTCTGCCAGATCTGAAACCGTAGGAAAACGCTCCATAAAGTTTAAGAAATAGGGAATCACCGTATCCACCTGTGTCTGCTGGAGCATGATCTCACTGATCCAGATGGCATAAGGATCTTTAGTTCTTCTCCAAGGAAGGTCTCTCTTATATAAGCCATACCAGTCAACGACGGCCTCGGCCATTTCTTTAAAAGTCGTATTGATGATATCCATGCATGCTCCTTACTGTTCCTTACAAAAATCCGAATTTCTTCAGTATATCATTATATCACACTTTCCCCAAAAGAACAACCGTTCGAAACAAAAGAGAAGCCTTAAAGGCTTCTCCTTTGTAGTAGATTGACTTATCTGTTTATTTACTCATCTTATGCATGTCGATCAGCTTCTGCTTCATATCCTGTTCGATCTTTGCAAGCTCCATCTCTGCATTTCTTCTCTTTGCTCTTCCTTCTGTCTGGATCTTCTGAACTTCATCCAGTGTTGCGATGAGCTGTTCATTTGTCGCTTTCAGTGTCTCTACGTCCACAACACCGCGCTCAGATGCCTTTGCAACATTGACAGATGCTGTCTTCAGCTTCTGTGCATTCTTCTTAAGCATTTCATTGGTCAGCTCAGTCACTTCGTTCTGTGCCTTTGCAGCCTGTGCGGAATGCTCCACACCCATAGCAATCACCATCTGGCTCTTCCATAAAGGAATTGTGTTCACGATGGTGGACTGGATCTTATCGGACATCATGACATCGCTGTTCTGTACGAGACGAATCTGTGGACCCATCTGCATGGAAACGATTCTTGTCAGCTCAAGATCATGAAGTTTCTTATCAAAACGGTTCGCCAGTTCAGACATATCGGAAACAGCCTGAGCATCTTCCTGTGCACCTGTCTGTGCAGCCTTCGCTGTCAACTCAGGAATGATCACAGTCTCTACTTCGTGGAGTTTCTTTTTACCTGCAAGAATATAGAGTGTCAGTTCTTTATAATAAGTCAGGTTTAACTGGTAAAGCTGATCTAAAGTAGCGACATCTTTGAGAAGGGTAACCTGATGATCCTCGAGGATCTCAACAATCTTGTTGACATTGGTCTCAGCTTTTTCATATTTAGCCTTGAGAGCGATCATCTTGTTTGTTTTCTTTTTAAAGAAATTGGCAATACCTTTCTCTTCCTCATCCACATCGAAACTCTTCAGCTCTGTCACAACACCGGCGATCATATTGCCTACTTCGCCAAGATCTTTGGTCTTGACATTCTCAAGTGCTTTCTCAGAGAAAGAAGCAACCTTCTGCTGGGCACCGGCACCATACTGAAGGACCTGAGAGGAATTGGTGATATCGATCTGCTTTGAGAATTCATCAACCATCTTCTTCTCGGCTTCGTTTAACATGCTGTCGTCATAATCCGGAATTGGCTGTTCCTTAGGCTCCTCTTCTACCTGAGCCGCATCGCCAAATGTAGGGGCATCCTGGAAAGGATCCAGTGTTAATGTTGGGGTTGTTGTTAATTCAATCTCACTCATGTTTTTCCTCCACTATCTATTAAAACTGTTGTCCTGTAAGACCTTCCTGTGCGAGCATGGTCTCAAGGACGGAAATGTCTGATTTTACGTCAAAAGCCTCTTCCTCAAAGAAAGAATCCAGAAGCTTTTCATACGCCATATTGATCGTATCCAGCGTCTGTTCGATCTCCTTTTTGGATTTGCTGATATTTTCACCAACCACTGTCTGTGCATCCAGTTCCTGATAAGTCTGAACAAGTTTAAGAGTCGTTGGCATATAGTACTTCATAAATTTTCTAAGTTTAGGAAGCTGATCCGGTTTCTTCTCAAGAAGATTAAAGATATTTCTGAGCGTCAGTTCCAGTCTGTTCAGCTTCTCTGTAATGATCACATCCGGTACCAGGTCATTGGCTCTGCGGATCGCAGATATATATCGGTCGCCCTCCTCGATGGCTTTGACCAGTTCAGGATCTCTGTCATCACGGAGAGACTGACTGCTTCGTGCTCTCTCTTCGTAAGCTCTCTGTGTGGCCAGATACTGCTGATAGGATTCTTCATCCAGCATCAGACAGGTACCCATCTGATCCAGGTGCGCATTATAGAAGAATTTCTTTTTGATCATGTCTTCCAAATCCGAGACGACGAAATTCTTCTCTTTCTGAATCGCACCTGCCAGTTCACTGATCTGGCAGAAGGCGCGTTCACCGATCACACGCTTATAGGTTTCAAATCGTCTGGCTCTGCCATCTGTTTGATTGCCATGAATAAAAAGGGCAATACTGAGGGCAAGAAAGATCAGTGGTGCCACAAAACCTGAAGAGCTGCCAAATGCAAAAGTAGAAACAATGGAAAGCACGGTGCTGACACCGAAAACAGCTGTACCCAATGCACCCAGCAATTTTAAAACTTTGCCTGATCTCGCACCCGGTGCGTTTTTAAGGAATCTCGGTTTCTTTCTAGACTTGCGGGCTGCTGCATTTTCACGTGCCTTCTCCTGAACCACTTTTCCAAGTGCCTCAACACCCTGACCCGCTTTCTCTGCAGCCGGTTTGATATCCAGTTCATCAAAAACCGATTTGATCGATCCCCGGATATCTTTGTCAAGGGATTCAAAATTCATGGATCCGATGGCGTCATTCACAAATGATGAGATGACTTCTTCCATGCTTTTATATCTAATGTCTGACATACTCGGACCTCCAAACATACTTATGAATAGTATACTCCTTTTCAGGGCAAAAAAAAAGATGTTTTACATAAGCCCCTCAGGAAACCTGTGTAAAACATCTTTTCAAATAGCTTCCGATGATATTCATCTCAAATTTATACTTTATAACAGGGGAAGGAGGATAAGTTTGTACCAATATCATCAGTGTATTTGGGAAAATATAGAATTGTTTGTGTCTTTATTATACACGATGCTCAAAAAACGTAAATGAATTCAACCAAGCAACTTTTTGCAATTAATAGGACCAATTTGAATAATATTTGATTCAATTTTTGTCAAAATAAAATTGTCAAA
>JAZUHQ010000217.1:0-8010 GCA_045641805.1 Lachnospiraceae bacterium | reverse complement strand
CTATCGGTGCAGCGGCACCTCTGATGGAAGCAGTGACGACAGGCCTCAACTTTGGTGATGACTACTATGAAGGACTTCAGGCACACTATACCCATATGAAGGACCTCTTCTGTGGTGGTCTCCGTGATCTGGGACTGAAATTTGTGGAACCACAGGGTGCTTACTATGTCATGGTGGACTGTGCGGAGTTCGGATGCAAAGATGACTATGAATTCTGTGTACGTATGTGTGAGAAGGTCGGCGTTGCGGCCGTACCGGGTTCCAGCTTCTTTAAGGAAGATGTGACCAATTATGTCAGACTTCATTTTGCCAAGAAGGATGAGACACTCCTTGCGGCACTGGATCGTCTGGCCAACATGAAGCGTATGCTTGAGCCATAAAGGAGTTTGTCATGCCAACAACCTATACACACTTTACATTTGGACGTCAGTGTTTAAAATCATTGCCGAATGACCTGCAGGCAAGGATCCGTCCCTATGTCAGCCTGTTTGATACAGGTGTCCATGGACCGGATATCTTCTTTTATTACCGCCTGCCTCAGCCACAGAACAAAGTGATCACTTTCGGTCAGGGGATGCATGATCTGCCGGCCAGAGGTTTCTTTGAGCGCTGCAGAGAGGTCTATCGTTCCTGTGAAGACAAAGATGAGATGCTGGCCTATATCATGGGATTCTTATCCCATTTCACACTGGATTCCACTTGCCACGGTTATGTAGACCGCAAGAAGGAAGTGACCGGTGTGACACACCACGAGGTGGAAGCAGAGTATGATGCCCATCTCATGCGTAAGCGCGGCCTGGTTCCTTCCAGGGTGGACCGCACGGCATCCTTAAAACCAACCAAACGCAATGCACAGATCATTGCCCGTTTCTTTGATTTCAGTGAGACAGAGATTCTGGAGACCATTTGTTCCCAGAAGATCATTCTGAAGCTGCTCAGTTCCAGATGGGGGATTCGCAAAAATCTGGTACGAAAGCTGCTGGCTATGCTGAACATCAAGACAGACATCGTCGATCTGTTTATTGATAACAGGGAAAATCCGGACTGCGCGGATGCCAATCTCAGACTGGATAAGCTGAGACGCAAAGCGCTGGCGCTCTATCCGGTCCTCTCAGAAAACATGATGGCTTTTCTGGAAGGCGATAGTGACCTGCCTGCATACTTTGACCATGATTTTGAACCATGGCCGGATTATCAGTCCATTCCGATCCTCTCCCTGGAAGAAGAGAGAAAATTCAAAAACATTTGAAAGGGAAAACAATGAGCACAAAAGACAATTTCAAGTATACATCCCTTGAGAAATCATGGATCTTATACGATGTCGGTAACTCCGCATTCACCATGCTGGCATGTTCCCTCATCACCGTATGGTTCAAAGCGCTGGCAACAAGCGGCGGTGTATCTCAGGCAGATGCGACAGCTTACTGGAGCTATGTGGCTTCGATCGTCACCATTCTGGTTGCAGTGATCGGACCGGTATTCGGTACCATCGCAGATAATAAAGGTTTTAAGAAACCGATCTTCTCCATTGCACTGATCGTCGGTGTCGGTGCCTGCATCGCGACAGGTCTTGTCAGCAACTGGCTGATCTTCCTGCTCCTCTTTATCATTGCCAAGGTGGCCTATCAGTCTGCCAATGTCTTCTATGACTCCATGCTGACAGATATCACCACACCGGAGCGCATGGACCGTGTTTCCTCCCAGGGCTTTGCATGGGGTTATATCGGTTCCTGTATTCCATTTGCAGTCTGCCTTGTCTGCTACATGGCAGGTGAGGGTATGATCGGCTTTATTCCGATGACACCGGATCTGGCAAAGGTGATCGGTTTTGCAGTGACCGGTATCTGGTGGCTTTTAGTGACCATCCCGCTTTTATCTCAGTACAAACAGAAGTATTATGTAGTGCCTGAAAAGGGTGCCATCAAGGAATGCTTCGAGCGTTTATACAGAACACTGAGTCAGATCGTCAAGAAGGACCACAAGGTTATGTTCTTCCTTCTTGCCTTTTTCCTCTATATTGATGGTGTCGATACCATCATCGATGACGCTGTCAATATCGGTACCTTCCTCGGCCTCAATGATGTCGGTCTGATCATCATGCTGCTGGCAACACAGGTAGTCGCTTTTGCCTTCTCCCTTGTGTTCTCCAAGCTCTCCCAGAAATATGAGACCGTCAAGCTCCTGCTTGTATGTATCGTCGGTTATTTCTGCGTTTCCATCTATGCGATCTTCCTGCATACATTATGGCAGTTCGCGATCATGGCCTTCGGTGTTGGTATGTTCCAAGGTGCGATCCAGGCCCTCTCAAGAAGCTATTATGGTAAGATCATTCCACCGGATAACTCCGGCGAGTATTTCGGCCTTTACGATATCTTCTCCAAGGGTGCTGCTTTCCTCGGTACACTGATCGTTGGTCTTGTGACACAGATCACAGGCAGCATCAACATCGCTGTCGGCTGTCTTGCCTTCTTCTTCTTTGCAGGTTTCTTCCTGCTCCGTAAGGCAGACTCTTATAAGTAATCCTAAGATCGTTGGGGATCTCCACATCGGAGATCCCTTTTTTTGTGAAAAAATACAAAACCTGTGTGGCATGTTGTACAGGGATATGATATAACTAAAAGAGCGCTCCCATCCGTCAAAGACAGGGGGCTAAAGGGGTTTTTAAAAGACTGCATGCAAAAGTATGCAGGGTCCTGTGCTTGTGGGGTACTGGCACATAGGATCATTTTTAATAGTTAAAAGAAAGTGTAGGGAGTATCATATGCTCGAAATTAAAAACGTTTGTTATCAGGTCGAAGAGAATGGCAAGACAAAAGAGATCATCAAAAACATGAACCTGAACATCGGTGATGGCAAGTTTGTGGTGATCACAGGTCCTAACGGCAGTGGTAAATCCACAACTGCAAAACTGATCATGGGTATTGATCCGATCACCAGCGGTCAGATGATCTTTGATGGTGAGGACATCTCCGGTAAGTCCATCACAGAGCGCGCCCGCATGGGTATCAGCTTTGCATTCCAGCAGCCTGTTCATTTCAAGGGTATCCGTGTCATCGACCTTTTAAGACTGGCCGCAGGCAAGGAGATCTCTGTTGCAGAAGCCTGCGATTACCTTTCCAAGGTTGGATTATGCGCAAAGGATTACATCAACCGTGAAGTCAACAATTCCTTATCCGGTGGTGAGCTGAAACGTATCGAGATCGCAACCGTACTTGCCAGAGGCACAAAGTTCATCATCTTTGATGAGCCTGAAGCAGGTATTGACCTTTGGAGTTTCCAGAGTCTGATCAAGGTATTTGAAAATATCAGAAGCAGTGTCAATGGTACCATTCTGATCATTTCCCATCAGGAGAGAATTCTTGAGATCGCTGATGAGATCGTGATCATCGAGAATGGTTCTGTCAAGAAGCATGGTTCCAAGGAAGATCTTCTTCCTGAGATTCTTGGTACTAGTTCCGCTATCAATGGCGGCTGTGCCAAATTAATGTAGGAGGTGCCCGAAATGGATGAGATTCAGAAGCAGCTTTTAGCAGAGGTCGCTGACCTTCATGAGGTTCCTGCAGGCGCCTACAATATCAGAGCCAACAGTCAGATGGCCGGCCGTAATATAACTGCCAACATCGACATTATTACAAAAGAAGATGGCAAGCAGGGTATTGATATCAAGATCAAGGATGGCACAAAGAAAGAGTCCGTGCATATCCCTGTTGTTTTAAGCCAGAGTGGTATCCAGGAGATGGTCTACAACGATTTCTATATCGGTGAGAACTGTGATGTCACGATCGTAGCCGGTTGTGGTATCCATAACAGCGGTGACCAGGATTCCAAACATGACGGTATCCACCGTTTCTTCGTTGGTAAGAACTCCAAAGTCCGTTACGTAGAAAAGCATTACGGCGGTGGTGATGGTATGGGTAAGCGTATCATGAACCCACAGACAGAGGTTTACCAGGAAGAGAACTCCTATGTGGATATGGAGATGGTACAGATCAAGGGTGTTGACTCTACGATTCGTTCTACAAAGGCCGTACTCAAGGCCGGCGCAACTATGATCGTTCATGAGCGTCTGATGACACATGGCGAGCAGACAGCGACAAGTATTTATGAGGTACAGCTCAATGGCGAAGGTTCCAGCACAGATGTTATCTCCAGATCTGTAGCAAAGGATTCCTCCGAGCAGATCTTTGAGGCAAGCATCGTTGGTAATACGATCTGTACAGGTCATGCTGAGTGTGATGCCATCATCATGGACAAGGCACACGTTGTAGCGGTTCCTAAGCTGGATGCTAACTGCGTCGATGCAGCCCTCATTCATGAGGCAGCGATCGGTAAGATTGCAGGTGAACAGCTCATCAAGCTCATGTCTTTGGGTCTGACAGAGCAGGAAGCAGAAGAGCAGATCATTAATGGTTTCCTTCGTTAATAAAAAAAGGTGTGTTTAATAGACAATTCATCCCTCGAGTTTTTCGACTCGGGGGATTTTCTTTTTGGACGATTTTCGGGAACTATCGTTGATGATCCGGTGCTGAATGCGAGCCGAACTTTCCAGTCTTACATTTTGTTCTTTTTTCGGGCTGTGCGACTAAGCAAAGTTCTCTATGCATGTCAGCACTCGGATCTAACGATATGTCCTGAAAATCTGGCTGTGACACCAAGAACAAGCGAAATGCATTCAGCCCCGGATTCATAAACGATAGTCTTTGTAAATCTGTCCTGGAAATTGAAAAAGTAGAGATGGGAGAAAGAAGAAGGGATAATGCGAAGAAATATGATAAAATGATTCGTGAAAAGAAAATATCGCGCAACTTTAAAATAATTTGAAAAATATCAGAAAAAACAGTTGACAGATTGTATTTATTTAGGTACAATATAGACAAGAAATAGATAGAAATAACACACAAGAAAAATTCAAATGGAGGATTAGTCCAATGGCTTGATTCGTTTCAACAGGACAACAAAATAAGATAAAGGAGGTTATAAAGTGAAACTTCAGAATATTCATTAAAAACCCTATCTGAAAAAGCATCATTCAGATAGGGTTTTCTTTTTGACTTTTTCGATCCGGCGCATGAAAAAATGCGCTTTTTTTATGGGAAAATGACTTCAGATTGGTTTTTTTGTGATACAATGAAGTGTACGGACGAAGATTGTGGCCGGTCCATGCTTGCTACAGCAGACCGGAATACATATTGAAGGGCATGGAGGGATGCCCGTATCTACAGGAGTTATTTATGAAAAAGAAAGAAATCTATACGAATCGAGAGTTATCCTGGCTTCAGTTCAACGAGCGTTGTCTGAATGAAGCAGGTAATCCTCGTGTGCCACTGGCTGAGCGTCTGACTTTTGCGTCTATTTTCCAGACCAACCTGGACGAATTTTTCATGGTTCGTGTCGGTACACTCATGGATCAGATGAATTCTGATGAGAAGGTCAAGGACAATAAGACAGGTATGACCAGCAAGGAACAGGTCAAGGCCATCGTTGAGAGAGTGTCTGAACTTGAGGAGAAGAAAGCAGCAATCTATGAGCAGCTGATGGGTGAACTGGAGCCGGAGGGTGTCCGCATCATCAACTTTAATAAGCTGTCCAACCAGGAAGGTAAACTGCTTGAAGCTTATTTCGATGCAAAGATCGCCCCATTCCTTTCTCCAATGATCATTGGCAGACAGCAGCCATTCCCATTCCTTATGAACAAGCAGCTCTATGCGATCGTACTGCTGGCAACAAAGGGTGGTAAGAAAAAGACTGGTATTATTCCTTGCTATAACAGCGTTTTCAAGCGTCTGATCGAGATTCCAACAAGACCTGGCAACTTCATGCTGTCAGAGGAACTCATTCTTCATTTCGCATCCAAGCTCTTCCCACAGTATGTGGTACGTGAGAAATCCATCATGCGTGTGACACGTAATGCAGATATCGATGCCTCTGAGATCACCGATGAAGATCTGGATTACAGAAATATGATGGAACAGCTCATCAAGAAACGTACACGTCTGGATCCTGTCCGCGTGGAGCTGAGCAATAAGTTCAATAAGAAGGCAAGAAAAGAACTGGCAGAGTATCTTGAAATCAGCCCTGATCACGTTATCACGGTTTCCACACCGCTGGATCTGTCCTTTGTTTTCCAGCTTCAGGCTTACCTTCGTAACAAGAGCAACCTCTTCTATCAGAAGCGTGTGCCACAGATCACAACAGCCCTGAATACAAGAAAGAACCTTCTGCCACAGATCGAGCAGAAAGATGTGCTCTTATCTTATCCATATGAGAGCATTAAGACTTTCATCCAGATGCTCAATGAAGCTGCTTCCGATCCGGAGGTTGTTTCCATCAAGATGACCCTCTACCGTGTGGCTGAGCAGAGTGAGATCATTGAGGCTCTGATCGATGCCGCTGAGAACGGCAAGGAAGTCATTGTTCTGGTTGAGCTGCGTGCACGATTTGATGAGGCCAACAACATCGAGATGTCCCATCGTCTTGAGGATGCAGGCTGTCAGATCCTTTATGGTATCGCAGAGTTCAAGGTTCACTCCAAACTGTGCCTGATCACAAAACGTAAGAATGACGGTATCTTCTATATTTCCCAGATCGGTACCGGTAACTATAATGAGAAGACTTCCAAGCTTTATACAGACCTGTCCCTGATCACAGCCAATCAGGCGATCGGTGCAGAAGCTGCGAAAGTATTCGATGCCCTTCAGAAGGGTGAATTTGTGGAATCCACAGAGCATCTGCTCGTAGCGCCTAAGTGTCTCCAGAACAAAATCCTTGAGTTCATGGACAAGGAGATCGAGAATGCCATCTCCGGCAAGGGCGGCTACATCGGTGTCAAGATCAACTCTCTGACAGATAAGGCCCTGATCAACAAGATGATCGAGGCTTCCAAGGCAGGCGTAAAGGTGGATCTGATCGTCCGTGGTATCTGCTGTCTGAAACCGGGTGTGCCGGGTGTGACTGAAAACATCCGTGTCATTTCCGTTGTCGGCCGATTCCTCGAGCACTCCAGAATCTACCGCTTCGGTAAGGGAGATGAAGAGAAGATCTTTATCGCATCTGCTGACTTCATGACACGTAATACATTGAGACGTGTCGAGGTGGCAGCGCCAATCTATGACAATGATATCCGCAACCGTATTAAACACATCTTTGATACGATCATCAAGGATGACGAGAAGGGTAAAGAACAGAATGCACTGGGTGAATACCTGGATCGTGATTTTGGCGGAGAGACAAAACTGAATTCTCAGGAGCTTTTCTATCAGGAAGCTTATGACGCAAGAAAAAAATAAATAAGACATTTCTATTTATTCGACATCAATAAAAAGAGGGTATCGCCCATTTTTGGCGATACCCTTTTTTAGAGGATACAGATGAAAAAACAGATTTTTTTATACAAGATAGAGACATGTATTGGCTGTCATTCCTGCCAGTATGCCTGTGCAGAGAAAAAGGGATTGAGAGAGGGCATCTGGTTCAGACGTGTCCTGCATATGGAGAAGGTCGATGGCTATCAGGGCGCCTACTCGGCAGCCTGCAACCATTGTGAATCTCCGGCCTGCGTATCTGTCTGCCCAACCGGCGCGATGATGAAAGATTCCGAGACCGGACTGGTTCTTCATGATGACAGCAAATGTATTGGCTGCGGCAGCTGTCAGTGGGCCTGCCCGTATGGTGCAGTGACGGTGGATCCTGCACTTGGCATGGCGGTCAAGTGCGATGGCTGCAAAGCCCTTCGCGAGGATAGCAAGGACCCATGGTGCGTTCTGGCTTGTCCTACACGCTGCCTGAAACTTGTCTCCCCTGAGGCGGCTGAGGCAGAAGGCGGCAGGATGCCGGATCTTCCGTTTCTTCCGGCTTCCGATCGAACCATGCCGCAAACCCGTATCCTTTCTGAAAAAGGAGGTGCGGCAAAATGACAAGAGTAAAATATCTGGTGATCGGCGGAGGTATTGCAGGCGTGAGCGCTGCACTGAAACTGAGAGAGGCAGATCCGGATGCTTCGATCCTGATGGT
>JAZUHQ010000216.1:0-16120 GCA_045641805.1 Lachnospiraceae bacterium | reverse complement strand
TGCTGTTGGAATAGCGGCTCATACCATAACCCGGAAGGAGTACCGGTGACTTGGCATGACCCAGGTCCTGCGCAAGCTTTGTGATCACGGAAGGCGCAACGCCGCAAACCACGGAAGCGCGGTCCGGTGTCCATGCATCATAGACGGCTTTGAGGTCCTCAAAACCGGTGGCATAGGTCTGGATAAAGTCCATGTCCAAAAGACCCAGGCGGTCCAGCTCATGCATGACGCCAAGGAGAAAAGCACCGTCGCTTGCCGGTTTCACAAGAATGATCTCGTCGCAGAGATCAGCCGAGATATTGGCATAGACATCGACCATGACGACCTTGGCACCATTTTGGCGAGCCTTCTGAATGAATGGTGTGATGTGGACACGGGTCGCTTTCGGATTATCGGAATAGATCAGAACAAAGTCATTATCGACGATCGACTGGATGGGCCTGGATGCCTGACCGGCGGCCACTTCGGAAAAAGCAGTGACACGGCCTGTGCTGCAGACATTGCGGGCAAGGAGGGCACCGCCCAGACGGTTAAAGAAAGCTTCACCGATGTTGCGCTGAATGATACCCAGGGTACCGGCAAAGGAATAAGGGACGATTGTCCCAGCCCCGTAGGAGGAGATGATCTCTTTCCATCTGGAACAGATGATCTCAGTAGCTTCGTCCCAGGAGATTGGGACAAAGGAATCCTTGGATCCCTTGGCGCCCACACGCTTATAAGGGATCATGATACGGTCTTTGGAATAGATATCCTGCTCGTAGTGCTGCATCTTACGGCAGAGAAAGCCTCTTGTCAGCGGATGTTCAGGGTCACCCTGGACTTTGGTGATCTTGCCATCTTCAGTTGTGACGATCATACCGCAGCAGTCGGCACAGTCATAAGGACAAACGGATCGGTGTTGTTTGATCATAGTCATTCCTCGTAGTTTCTTAATGTCATCATTGAATGTCAGTGGATGCCAAACGGCATCCGGTCATCGCTGTAACCATCATACCATTTCTCTATCGGATTCAGCAAGCAATAGGCTTTCCGGACTGAAAAAACGGGTTGTCTTAGAGGGGGATGTAATGGTATAGTACATACTGAATCTTATGAAGGAGGTTTTGCAATGATCAAAGTAATCCTGATCCAGGCACTCCTGCTTGGCTTTCAGATCATCGTTTATTTCGGCTCTGAGAAATTCCAGAAGAATCCTCACAACGTCCTTAGAAAAGCGGATGCCTCCATTCCTTTTCTCCCATGGACAGTGACGATCTATGCCACCTGGTTTCCTCTGATCGCTGTTTTTCCACCGATCCTCTATTTATATAATGAAGAACTCTACTATGTCTATCTGACAGCCATGCTGTTTGATATCATTGTGAGCGTGATCATCTACGTGATCTATCCAACGACTTTTGAGAGACCTCAGTGTCCGGATACCATGATGGGAAGACTCATGGCCTTTGTCTATAAGGGAAGCTATAAAGGTCTTAACTGTGCGCCGTCCCTTCACTGTTCCAGCTGCTTTCTGATCCTCTTTTTCTCCTTTGCGGCAGCAGGCATGCCGTCTGTCCTGCGACTGGTCTTCGGCGTGATCGCATTTTTGATCGTCCTCTCTACCATGACGACCAAGCAGCATGCCCTGATCGATGCGGTGACAGCGCTTCCGATGGCCATCCTTTCCTGGATCGTGGGTTGGATCTTTCCACTGGTCATACTGGCAGGCTTTGTGTTAAAATAACTCCAAACACTATCTGTTCACATATAAGTGAGGTTTAGGGAAATGAATACATGGGAGGCCTTCAAAGGCCATTTAACAACGATTACACAGCACAAGATCATGGTCATGAAACACTGTTTCAGACTGGGCCTTATTAAGCAGGGCCTGCTTCATGATCTTTCCAAATATACACCGGAGGAATTCATCGTCGGTGTGAAATACTATCAGGGCAATAAGAGCCCAAATACAGCGGAGCGTGAGGATAAGGGTTATTCCGGTGCCTGGCTCCACCATAAAGGCAGAAACAAACATCATTATGAGTACTGGACGGATATGCACAAGGACAAAACCAAAGGCACTGTCGGTGTCAAGATGCCGCTCATCTATGTGGCAGAGATGTTCTGCGACCGTGTGGCTGCCTGCAAGGTCTATCAGAAAGAAAGATATACCGACCGAAGCTCATGGGATTATTATCTCATCGCCAAGGATTACATTACCATTCATCCTGAAACAAGAGCCCTTCTTGAGAAACTGATCAAGATGCTGGCGGTCAAGGGTGAAGATTATACCTTCAGATATCTGAGATATCTGTTATACGTGAAGAAAACTTACTAGGAGCGTCTATGAGCAATACAATGTTTGAATACGTGGTTCCCTGCCATTTCGGTATGGAATCCATTCTGAAAAAAGAGATTCTGGACCTGGGATATGAGATCGTGCAGGTAGAAGATGGCCGTATCACCTTCAGGGGTGATGAGAATGCCATCGCCAGAGCCAACATCTTTCTCCGTACGGCTGAGCGTGTTCTGCTTCTTGTCGGTCGTTTTAAGGCAACGACTTGGGATGATCTGTTTGAGGGAACCAAAGCGATTCCATGGGCAGATTTTATTCCGCCAACCGGTCGTTTCTGGGTTAAGAAAGCGTCCACAACCAAGAGCAAACTTTTCAGCAGCTCCGATATTCAGTCTATCGTCAAGAAGGCGATCGTTGAGAAACTGAAGCAGTCCTATCGTATCGACTGGTTCAAGGAAGACGGGGATGAGTATCCTCTGCGTGTCTTCATCTTAAAGGATGAAGTCACCATCGCCCTGGATACGACCGGTGAGTCTCTCCATAAGAGAGGTTACCGAAAACTGACCAGTAAGGCACCGGTATCTGAGACACTGGCAGCAGCCCTCATTATGCTGACACCATGGCACAGAGACCGTATTCTGGTGGATCCTTTCTGCGGATCCGGTACCTTCCCGATCGAGGCGGCCATGATCGGTGCCAACATTGCACCGGGTATGAACCGTTCCTTCACAGCGGAGGGATGGAAGAATATCATGCCTAAAAAGGGATGGTATGACGCTGTCACAGAGGCCAATGACCTGATCGATGACACTTATGAGATGAATATACAGGGTTATGATATTGATGGTGAAGTCATCAAGAATGCCATGCAGAACGCGAGAGAGGCGGGGGTTGACCACCTGATCCATTTCCAGCAGCGTCCGATGCAGCAGCTCAGACACCCTAAGAAATATGGTTTCATTATCACCAACCCACCTTATGGTGAACGTCTTGAAGAGAAAGAAGCCCTGCCGGCCCTTTACAGAGATATGGGTGAAGCCTTCCGAAGACTGGACAGCTGGAGCTATTATGTGCTCACTTCCTACGAGGATGCAGAGCGCTATATCGGCAGAAAAGCGGACAAGAACCGCAAGATCTATAATGGTATGATCAAGACCTATTTCTACCAGTTTATGGGTCCGAAGCCACCAAGAAAACCAAGAGAGAGATAAAGAAAGAGGCATATATATGCAGCAGATTATTTTTGCAACAGGCAATAAAGATAAAATGAGAGAGATCCGCGCTATTCTGGCAGATGTCCCTGTGGAAGTCATCTCCATGAAGGAAGCCGGTATCGACATCGATGTCGTTGAAGATGGTCAAACCTTTGAGGCCAATGCCATCATCAAGGCGGAAGCCATCTGTAAGGCCTCCGGCAAGGTGACACTGGCGGATGATTCCGGTCTTGAGATCGATGCCCTGAATAAGGAACCGGGTGTTTACTCCGCCCGCTACATGGGTCATGATACGTCCTATCATGAGAAGAATGCCAACCTGATCGCGCGTCTTGAGGGCGTGAAGGATGAGGACAGAACCGCTCGTTTCGTCTGCGCCATCGCCGCTGCTTTCCCTGACAAGGAGACAGAGGTGGTTCGCGGTACCATGGAAGGCCGTATCGGCTACAAGGAAGAGGGCGAGAATGGTTTTGGTTACGATCCGATCTTCTTCCTGCCTGAGTATGGCTGCTCTTCAGCTGTGATCTCCCCTGAGGAGAAGAACAAGATCAGCCACAGAGGTAAAGCCCTCAACATGATCAAACCGCTGATCCGTCAGTATTTAGGTGTAGAATAATGAAAGTACTTTTACTCAGTGATAACCACGGCAGAAATGGCGGCATGCAGACAGCGGTTGAGAACGAAATGCCGGATCATATCCTCCATACGGGAGATATTGAAGGCAGTGAACGTTTTCTCTACAGTCTGACAGCTTGCCCGATCGATATCGTCAGTGGCAACTGCGATTACTTTACCTCCTTCCCCAAGGTCAATGTGGTGGAGATCGCCGGTCACCGTATTCTGATCACACATGGTCATTTATATATGGTGAATGTCGGTTTCCAGTATCTGGCCAAGGTGGCCGCAGACAATGACTGCGATATCGCTGTCTTCGGCCATATCCATGTGCCGGTATGCCAGGAGGTGGATGGTGTTCTGATGATCAATCCGGGCAGTATCACCCTTCCAAGACAGGAAAACCACAGGCCTTCCTATGCAGTGATGGATCTGGCAGACGATGGCCGTGTTTCGGTGCATCATGTTTATCTGTAATCCATATGAGGAGAGCAGAGGAATGTCTTCTATGACCTTCAAAAATTAAATTTCAAAAAGTTATAAAAAACTGTTGACTTTTTGAATCTTCTCATATAGAATATATCTTGCGTCACGGAGATATCTGATGGCACAAACGGGGTGTGGCTCAGCTTGGCTAGAGCGCTTGATTTGGGATCAAGAGGTCGCAGGTTCGAATCCTGTCACCCCGATTAAATCTTTTATAGATTTATGAGTCTGTAGCTCAGCTGGATAGAGCAACGGCCTTCTAAGCCGTGGGTCGGGGGTTCGAATCCCTTCAGGCTCGTTTCTCTTTTATAGAGATCATGGTGGGTATAGCGCAGTTGGTTAGCGCGCCAGATTGTGGCTCTGGAGGCCCAGGGTTCGAATCCCTGTACCCACCTTTTTTTTATTTCATAAAACAAAGTTTTATGCAGGACATTGGGTTATCGCCAAGCGGTAAGGCACAGGACTTTGACTCCTGCATTTCGTGGGTTCGAATCCCTCTAGCCCAGCTCAAGGAATACTCCTTCAGACGGGTATTTTTTTTACCCATTTTTACAAGAAGAAATTTTTTTGCAGGCGGATATGGCGGAACTGGCAGACGCGCCAGACTTAGGATCTGGTTCCTTCGGAGTGCAGGTTCGATTCCTGTTATCCGCACAAATACGCAAAATGCCTGAAATTCGGGGTTTTCAGAAGAAACCAGGGATTCAGGCATTTTTTCTTAGTTGAGATACGGAGTATCATCAGATCTTGTGACAAACAATCTATGCTTGTCATGAAACTGGTCATGAATGATAAAGGATGCGCATGCACTCGGTTGCAGATGGGAGGAGGATATGATGGACTATCAATTATCAGATGCGATTAAAGAAAAACTGATCATCGTCCGCGGAGGCGGAGATATCGCGACGGGTACGATCCATAAACTGAAAAAATGCGGATTTGCAGTACTTGTTCTGGAAATCGAAAAACCATCTGCCATTCGCAGAAATGTGGCTTTTTCGGAGGCTGTCTACGAAGGCCTTTCCCGTGTGGAGGGCATGGCGTGTCTGCTTGCCAAGGATCTTTCGGAGGCCTGCCAGCTTCTTGAAGAAGGGAAGCTGGTCATGCTGGTGGATCCAGAGGGACAAGCCATCAAGGCGCTCAAGCCACCGGTTGTGGTGGATGCGATCCTGGCAAAGAAAAATCTTGGAACAGCCAAAGACATGGCACCGCTGACCATCGCACTTGGCCCTGGATTTGAAGCCGGCAAGGACTGCCATGTGGTCATCGAAACCATGCGCGGACACAAACTGGGACGCCTGATCTACCAAGGCAGTGCCATTCCCAATACCGGAGTACCCGGTATGGTGGGCGGCTATACAAAAGAGCGCGTGATCCATTCACCGGCAGCAGGCTGTATCCGAAATACCGTCAAGGTGACCGATACGGTGAAAAAGGGAGATGTGATCGCCTATATCCATACAGAGGAAGGCAGCAAGGTGCCGGTCACTGCCAGTCTTGATGGCCTTCTCAGAGGCCTGATCCGGGATGGTTTTCAGGTGACCAAAGGCTTTAAGATCGCAGACATCGATCCGAGAATAGCCGAGTATGAGAACTGTTTTACCATCTCCGACAAGGCCAGATGCATCGCCGGAGGCGTGCTGGAAGCTGTCATGGAGAGTCGTGGATCATACAAATCTTTTGCCTGCAATGAACTGCAATAGAAGCTGGCTTTAGAGCGTACCAGGTTTACGTATGAACACCTCAAAGAGAGAAGTATATATACGTAAACCTGGTACGCTTGATACTATTTTTTGAATTCAATTTTATGAAAAAAAGAGGTCAAAATCAGTCAAAATCAGGCATAAGGAGGGCCTTGTTTTTTTAAAAATATATTGATAAAATATTAACTTAGTATTGGTAGGACCACTTTGAAAAGGTGGTTTTTTTATGCAAAAATGCTGATAAATCAAGGGTTTTTGGCTCAAAAACAAGAAAAAATACATAGTCAAAATTCAAAAAAACCTGTTAAAGACTTTACAGAAAAGTGATTTTGTTATATCATAAATGTAGCTTTAAAAACTTGACAAAGAAAGGGAGATTAAAAAATGTCAACAGTATTATATGAAGTAAAAGGCGATATCGCTATCATGACAATCGACCGTCCAAAGGCACTCAACGCATTAAACTCTGACGTACTTGCAGATCTTGATGCAGCTTTTGATGCAGTTGATACTAACGTTGTAAGAGCAATCATCCTTACAGGTTCCGGCACAAAGTCCTTCGTTGCTGGTGCTGACATCGGCGAGATGTCCAAACTTACACCTGAGGAAGGCGAAGCTTTCGGTAAGAAAGGTAATGACCTCTTCAGAAAGATCGAGACATTCCCAGTTCCTGTAATCGCAGCAATCAACGGCTTCGCACTCGGCGGCGGTAACGAAATCGCTATGAGCTGTGATATCCGTATCTGCTCTGAGAACGCTTTATTTGGTCAGCCAGAAGTTGGTCTTGGTATCACACCTGGTTTCGGTGGTACACAGAGACTTCCACGTATCATCGCTCCTGGCATGGCTAAAGAGATCATCTACTCCTGCAAGAACATCAAGGCTGCACAGGCTAAAGAGCTTGGCCTTGTAAATGCAGTTTACACATCTGAGGATCTTATGCCACAGGCTGAGAAGCTCGCTAAGAAGATTGCAGCTCAGGCTCCAATCGCTGTTCGTGCTTGTAAGAAGGCTATCAACGATGGTCTCCAGGTTGGTATGGACGAAGCTATCGTTATCGAAGAGAAATTATTCGGTTCCTGCTTCAAGACAGAAGACCAGATCTACGGTATGGCATTCTTCTTAGACAAGAACAAAGAGAAAGTTAAAGCTCCATTCAAGAACTGCTAATTGATCTTTGAATCTTGCATAAGACATCTTAAACAGAAATGATGGACCACAAAGCCGAACGTTGGCTTTGTGAGTCCTTCACAATAAAATCATACATTATACACTAAAGTGTATTATTTTAAGGAGGAAATTAAAATGAAAGTTGCAGTTATCGGCGCAGGCGCTATGGGTTCTGGTATCGCTCAGACATTTGCACAGACAGAGGGTTACGAAGTTTACTTAACAGATATCAACAACGAGTTTGCTGCTAATGGTAAAGCTAAAATCGCTAAAGGTTTAGCTAAGATGGTAGCTAAGGGCAGAAAGACTCAGGAAGAAGTTGATGCTATCCTTGCTAAGATCACAACAGGTACAAAAGAAATCGTTGGCGACGCTGACCTTGTTATCGAAGCTGCTATCGAGAACATGGAAATCAAGAAAGCTACATTCGCTGAGTTAGACGCTTTCGTTAAGCCAGAGTGTATCTTCGCTACAAACACATCTTCCCTTTCCGTTACAGAAATCGGTCAGGCTGTTAAGAGACCTCTTATCGGTATGCACTTCTTCAACCCAGCTCCAGTTATGAAGCTCGTTGAGGTTATCGCTGGTCTTAACACACCTGCAGAAGTTGTTCAGAAGATCAAAGACATCTCTGTTGAAATCGGCAAGACACCTGTTCAGGTTGAAGAGGGTCCTGGTTTCGTAGTTAACAGAATTCTTGTTCCAATGATCAACGAAGGTATCGGCATCCTTGCTGATGGTCTTGCTGATGCAGCTGGTATCGACACAGCTATGAAGCTCGGTGCTAACCACCCAATGGGACCTCTTGCTCTTGGCGATCTTATCGGTCTTGATGTTTGCCTTGCTATCATGAACGTTATGTACACAGAGACAGGCGATCCTAAGTATCGTCCACACACACTTCTTAAGAAGATGGTACGTGGCGGCAAGCTTGGTATGAAGACAGGCGAAGGTTTCTACAAGTACTAAAATTCAGCTAACTGAATAGATGAAAACCGGTATCTTCGGATACCTGTTTGTTCTTTTTGGGGCTTTGTGCAGGCATCCAATGGTCCCTTTGTAAAGACTTTGCAAAAGTTAAAACAATTTAGTCTTTTAGCTAAATAAAATGTTGCAAAAACGCCCTGTTTCTGCTATATTCTTAGTAAAAATGAAGTGTTTTTTATACTTTGGGGGGAGTATTTTTTAACTTACTTTGTTTGTGACAGAATAGGGAGGCATAATCACATGAACAAACAGGAAGAAAGAGTGAACATTGAAATTCAGACAGTGAAAACAACACTCAGTAAGAACATCAAGTACTACAGAAAAGCTAAAAGAATCTCTCAGCAGAAGCTTGCAGATCTCTGCGGACTTCACAGAACTTACATTTCTGATCTCGAGAATTCCAAGTGTAATCCTACAATTGAAGTTCTTATCATCATCGCCGATTGTCTTGAGATTAAATTAATTGATTTACTGGGTCTTGCATAAGCCGTGCAGATGCAGTAGAAAAGCGAGGTAGAAAAATACCGGTACGTGAGTACCGGTATTTTTTTGTTTGGACCAGGTTCGCGTTCATATACTTCTGAACTTCAGTGTTGGAATACGCGAACCTGGTCCAGTGGATTGTGATGTTGTAAAAGCCACGGGAAAATGCTACAATGTAAAGTGCGTTACTATACTTATTTTTCAGAAGGTGAGAAAACAATGAAAGAAAAAATTCAGTTATTATCCAAAGGCATTTTTGCATATGAAAATCCGGTGATCGATGTATCAGACCATGATATCGTGATCGATGCGGCCTCTGGTGAAAATTACACGGGATTTTTTGAGATCTCCAGCCGCAACGATGTGGAGATCCGTGCGATGATTTTCTCATCCAACAAATGGATGCGTCTGAGAGAGACCTCTTTTGTCGGCAAGAAAGGCCGTATTCATTACACCTTTGATATACAGGCACTGGAGACCGGAGAGAGAAGTGAGGGCACCTTTGCCATCGTCTCCAACGGCGGTGAAATCGAGATCCCATACCGCGTCCGTGTCCATGCCCCATACTGTGAGACCAGCATGGGTCCAATGAATGAACTGGAGCAGTTCGCCGCCTTAGCAAGAGCTGACTGGAATGAGGCCCTTCACCTCTTTGCCTCCGACCAGTTCAGAAAAGTCTTTTTAAACCACAAGAAAAACAGAAATATTTACGATACACTGATCGACAGCCGTGATCAAGGTCTGGCCATGGAGGAGTTCCTCTGTGCCGTCAAACGCAAGAAACCGGTCAAGATCCAGGTTAGCCAGGACCTGATCGAGTTTGAGGATCTGGATAAAGAAGCCAGCGGCATGCTCCTGATCGAGAAGAACAACTGGGGTCATGTCAATCTCCGTGTGCGCACGGAAGGCAGTTTTATCTCCGTCTTCAAAACAAGGATCACCGATGCCGATTTCCTCGGCAGCTACTACCAGCTGGAATACCGTGTGCGCCCTGAAAGAGTCAATGTGGCCCAAGGCAAGATCATCCTCGAGACCTTCAATCAGTGCGTGGAGGTGCCGGTCTGCTGCAGCAGACTGCGCGACCGTTCCAACCAGGATTATCAGCGCAGAAGTGACCGTTCCTTCTGGTACGAACTCAACCGTCTTTTCATGAAGCAGCAGATGGGCAAGATCTCCCGCGAGGAGTGGATCAGCCTGTCCAGAGATGCGACCGACGGCTGCCAGAACATTTCCAGGGAACCGATCTACAAGATCGCAGAAGCCCACTATCTCAACCTTGCAGGTCAGGAGAAGACCGCTTCCGAGCTCCTCGAGAGTATCAACGGCCGTGAGCTGCGTTATAAGTCCGCCATTCTTTACAGCTATTATCTCTTTGTTTCAGCCCTTGTCAGAAAGGATGAGCAGTATACACAGTTCGTCAGTGATACCATCCGCTTCTACGCGGAAGGTCAGTACAGGGAGCACTGGGAGCTGACCTATTTCCTCCTGACACTGGCAGGCAGAAACATCAATGCGCCGATGCGGACGCTGAGACAGATCCGTGAATCCTATGACATGTCCCTGATCGGTCCAACCCTCTATCTGGCGGCTGTCAAGCTGATCAACGAGAATCCAACCATCCTGCATGAGATGGGCGATTTTGAGACCTCCCTCTTCCTCTGGGGCTGCAGACATGACCTCTGGGGCAGAGAGGCCATCTATCAGTTCACCGAACTGATCGGCAAGATGCGCTGCTATCATGGTGGCACCCTCCGTGCCCTCATGCACCTTTGCCATATCTATGAATCCAAAGACCTGCTGACCGCTGTCCTTCACCTTCTGATTCTCGGCAAACGAAAAGAACCGGAGATGAATCACTGGTACCTGCTCGGCATCGAGTCCTCGATCCGCATGCCGGATCTCTATGAATACTACATGGCGACACTGGACCTGAAAGCCCGTCAGGAACTGCCGACGGCCGTCCTGATCTACTTCCAGTACGATAACAGCCTGGGCACTAAGCAGAAAGCCTACCTTTTCCGCTACATTCTGGAGCACAGAAGCCGCTATGAGAAGATCTTTGGTGCCTACGACAACATCATCAAGACCTTTACCCTGTCCCAGCTTCAGAAGGGCCAGATCGATGATGACATGGCTGAACTCTACAAATACTATCTGACCAAGGATGTCCTCACTTCCCACAACCTGAGAGCCCTTCCAAAGGTGATCTTCAAGCAGAAGGTGGTTCTGGAAGCCGCCATCACCCGGATCACCCACGTGATCGTGGACTATGCGGAAGTCGAGAAGGAATTCTCTTATCCGGTGGAGGATCTGGAAGCCTGCGTCGACATCTTTATGGATGATTACCGCATTCTCTTTGCAGACGAAGAGGGCGGCAGATATATGTCCTCCGTGCCTTACCGCATGGAAAAACTCATTGACGCCGGCCGTTACATCCGCGAGTGTTACGACCAGTGCAGAGACAATGAGATGGTGGTCTTAAACCGAAGTGAGCGTGCCCTCAAATATCAGATGATGGATGATGCCTCCGTGGAGGTTTACAAGCGTGTCCTGAAACTGGAGGGTGTCAACCGCCACTACCAGAAGACCATCCTGAAAAACCTGATCGATTATTACTATGACAGCTATGAAGGCGAGACACTGGAGAAGTACCTCCTCCAGCTGGATATCCGTCTGCTGGGTCACGCCGAGCGCAGTCATATCATTGAATATTTTATCCAGAGAGGCCTCTATACCAAGGCTTACCAGGCCATCATGACCTATGGCTATGAAGGGATCCAGGATAAGCGGATCATGCGCCTCTCCTCCCGAATCATCCGTGAGAACAAGTATGAACAGGATGCGCTGCTGACAGAGCTTGCTTACCATGCCTTCTCCGGCGGCAAGTACGATGAGGCAGTCCTCAAGTACCTGGTCCTCCACTACAATGGTTCCACCGGCCAGCTCTACCAGATCTGGCGGGCAGCCAAGGACTTTGAAGTGCCGGCCCGTGCCCTGGAAGAGCGCCTGATCAGTGAGATCCTCTTTACGGAGAATCACCTGGCCGAAGGCTGCGAAGTCTTTGGTTCCTACTATGATGATTTCCAGAGCGGACTTCTGATCCGTGCTTTCCTGGCTTACTATGCCTATGCTTTCCTCATGGACAGACAGGAAGCCAAACAGAAGATCTTCCGTGTGATGGAGATCGAGCTGGACCAGCTGGAACAGATGAGAGACCTGTGTGCACTGGCTCTGCTCAAGTACTATGGTTCCTCCGTGCGAAGCGAGAGCGAGTACGAAGGCTGGATCCAGAAGGAAGTCTCCGGCTTTGTGGATAAGGGAATCCTGCTTCCGTTCTTCAGACGCTTTGCAGGCATTCCGGGTATCTCCAAGGAGCTTGTGGACCTGAGTTATGTGTCCTGCCATGCGGATCCTGACGATGATGTGATGATCCACTATACGATGGAGAACAAGAAGGAAGAGAAATCCGAACCGATGAAGCATGTCTATGGCGATATCTTCGTCAAGACCTTCCGTCTCTTCTCAGGTGACCAGGTCAGCTACACGATCACCGGTACCCACACAGATGCCATCCTGGGTGAGGGCACGATCAGTGCTTCCGTCAACCGTGAGGGCAGGCTCACAAACGGTATCGACAAGATCAACCGTATGCTGGACTATCTGGATTTCCACGATGATCAGGCCCTTGATGATGCCCTTGTCAAGTATGATCGTCTGGATATGATGACAGATAAACTTTTTGATCTTAAGTAGAAAGGATGCAGTGATGAACAAACAGGAATGGATCGTAGGTTTTGATCTGTGTGCAGACTACTGCCAGTTCAGCTATTTTGATACAGAAAAGAATGAGCCGGAATCCGTCGGCGACGACCATAAGGTCCGGATTCCGACAGCGCTCACACGCTTATATGCCAGCGATGCCTATCTGGCCGGCCAGGAAGCCCTGGATGCGGCAGAGGAGGGCCGCGGCACCCTGATCACCGGATTTGCCGAGAACCTTGCAGGGGAGCCCCTGTGCGAGGTGGACGGCGCGCCGGTGGCCAAATCCGAACTGATCTATCAGTTCGTTTTAAAGAGTCTTGGTCGTCTTACCCGCCTGAATCCACAGGCCCGGATCGCTTATCTGACCATCACAGCCCCTGCCATGGATTTAGCTATGGCGGATGCCGTGGACCAGATCGCCGCCCGTATGGATATTCCTAAGGGTCATGCGGCCGCTCTGAGCCATATGCTCAGCTATGAATACTATGCCCTCTCCCAGAAGAGAGAGCTTTGGACACATGATGTGGGTCTCTTTGAGTTCACCAAAGAGAGCCTCAAATACCACCATCTGGGGATCTCCTGGAAACATCATCCGGCAACGGTCGTTTCCGAGACCACAGACCTGACAGACTTTATGGCACCGGAAGACCTTGCCCAGCCGGGTCTGGAGACAGACCAGCGCTTTATGAGAGCCATCACTGAGGTGTCTGCAAGAAGAACCATCTCCACCTTCTATCTGGTGGGTGAAGGCTTTGAGGATGCCGGTTCCGGCACCAGCTGGATGAAATCCTCTCTCCACCAGCTCTGTTCTTTAAGACGCCATGTCTTTGTGGGCCAGAACCTCTACGCAAGAGGTGCCTGCTATCACAGCTTCTACCTGGCAGCGCCTGACATGCAGCCGGGCTTTCAGGCGGTCAATTCAGACCTTCTGACAAAGGAGATCTATTTAAAGACGACCCACAGAAAAGCACCACAGAAGATGCTGCTTGTCTCTGCCGGTAAGGCCTGGTACAATGCGGCCGGCAGCAACACGGTCATCGTGGATGGCTGCAATGAGCTGATCATCCGTGTCCATGACGTCCTCAGCAATATCGAGCAGAAGACTGTCCTTCACCTGGAGGACCTGCCTGCCAGACCTTCAAAGACGATCTGCCTCAAGCTGGAGACGGTCTTTGAGTCCGAATCCATCTGCCATATCACCGCCACCGACATGGGCTTTGGTGAGTTCTTTAAGTCCAGCGGCAAGGTGTGGGAGACCCGCTTTGACCTCAATGGCATTCCGGATATGCCGGTGCCACCTGAAGAGGGCGTGGTCATTGAAACCTTCAAGCCGGTTGTCCGCATGGGTCACGTGATCCGCATGAGCGGCTCCCGCGTTTACACACTGGAAGAGCTTTGCTGGTATATTTACCAGAATGTCTATACACTGTCGATGGATCTCTTTGATGAAGGCATGCTGGCCTGGATGGACCACATCACGGGCAGCCACCAGCTGTCACTGGCGATCCGCAACTACAAAGAGGGCGGCAGAACACTCAAGGAGATCGTCCGTCTCTTCTTAAGCTCCGTGGACTATCTCAATAACTCTGAGATCACGACGGTCTTCAACCGACTGGCCATCCTGGAAAAACAGAACCCTGTGGAGCATGCCAAGATCGCAGCGGATAACTACTGCAAGTACGGCCACTATATGGCCGCCCTGAGCATGTATCACCATGTAGCCTATCAGATGAACCATGACTATGAGAAAGAGGCGACCAGACAGTTTAAGGCGGCGGTCTACCACAACATGGGTGTGACCTACCTCAAGCTCCACAACATGACGTCAGCCATTCAGTGCCTGAAGGAAGCCTGCAGCCTTGAAAAGAGCGAGAGCTACCTGATCCACTATCTGACAGCCCTTCAGCTGTCCGGAGACAAGGAACTGCTCATGGAAGGCGCAGAAGCCTGCGGTGCCACCATGTCCCAGTTATCGGCAGTCCGAAAGGCGGTTGCCGAGGCGGAGGAAGCCTACCCTCAGTCCGAACAGGGACTGGCCCTCAAGGAAGGACTGGACCTTAAGCAGGTCAGCATGTCCAAATACAATGCCTTTGCAAGCGAGTATCTGGAACGCCAGAAAAAGCGCTATGATGTCAATTAGACCAAAAATATAGTTGATTAATAAGTAAGACCTCTGTTATACTCGACAAGGAACCCTTGCGAGGGGTTAAAAGTAAAAATCAAGAATACATCAAGCTCCAAAAAGAGCACGAATGAAAAAAGCTTATAGAAAAAGTGAGGAAATAATATCAATGGAAAGATTTGAATTAACACAGTACAGCTCCCATCTCAACAGAGACATGCACATCCTTGTTCATGGCCACACAGGTACACCACTGATCGTGTTCCCATGTCAGGATTCCATGTGCCACAACTTCGAAGAGAACAACATGCATGAGCTTCTCTCTGACTACATCGACAGCGGCCGTATCCAGATGTTCACGATCGACACTGTAGATAAGGAAAGCTGGTCTGACGTTAACGGCGATAAGGGCCACCGTGCATGGATCCAGGAGTGCTACTATCGTTACTTCGTGGATGAGTGTGTGCCATACGTAAAAGAGATCAACGGCACAGGCATTCTTCCTGTTGTTACAGGCTGCTCCCTCGGCGCAACACATGCAGCCATCGTCTTCCTTCGTCGTCCTGAACTCTTCGGTGGTATGCTTGCCATGAGTGGCTGCTACGATGCCCCTCATTTCTGGGATGGCTGGTGTAATGACGTTCTTTACAACAACTCTCCGGTTCATTTCCTTGAAAACATGCCTGCAGATCATCCATACATCAACATCTACAACCAGAAGAAGATCATCTTCTGTGTTGGTCAGGGTGCATGGGAGAATGAAGGTATCAAAACAACAAAAGAGATCCGTGATATCTTTGCAAGAAAGGGTATCAATGGTTGGTGTGACCTTTGGGGATTTGACGTTAACCATGACTGGCCATGGTGGAAGAAGCAGATCCGCTACTTCCTTCCATTCTTACTGGACTAATCCTGGCTTAACAGATGCGAATAGATTTTTAAAAAGAGGTGCAGGCCGGCTTTTCGGCAGGCACCTCTTTTTGTCTGAAGACTTCAAAATGCGCCTTAGCACAAGCCTTTAAAAAAGATGAAAAATAACTTGAAAAAATTTGTTTTGAGAGTTTCCAAAAATGACAGGAATATTAAGCGTATCTTAAGAATATAAGACAAAAAGTATGTTATAATAGATGAGCAGGACAAAACATTGGGAATGTTGAGATGATTTTGGAAAAGAAAGTTTTAATTGGGGAGGACTTTTTATGAGTAACAACGTCTCTAAAGTACGAGGAAGACTCCTGTGGCTGGGCATTATGATCCTGGCAGCAGTGATCGCCCTCTTTGTACTCTATTACGTGAACGGACA
>JAZUHQ010000215.1:0-2413 GCA_045641805.1 Lachnospiraceae bacterium | reverse complement strand
CGTCATAGATCTTCATCTGCTGACCACCCAGTACCTCTAATCGGTCACCATCAAACATGAGAAACTGCATCGGTCTGCTGAAGGATTCAAACGAAAAGATCACATGATCCTTGCTTCTGCTCACGAGTTCCAGGGAACCTGTGGCATCCGGAAGCGGAATCTCACACTTGCCTTTCTCAGTCATTTCGATCAGGGCTGCAGCCACATTTTTCTTGGCACAAAGGAACAATCTGTCCCCTATAGAAAAACCGGTATCCGGCACATCCGAATCCCCTTCACAGAGGACGATCGCATCTTCGATTGTTTTTCCGAAAGGCACTTCAATCACAGTACCTGTCTCAGAGAGGTCCTTGGAGATAAAACGATGGCCTCTGCTGCCGGTACCTACATACTGAAGCTGTCCGGCTTTTTCATTGATTCTGAGAACCGCCTCGCCGGCTTCATCGATTTCCACATAGCGCCAGTGGGAGAAATCATCCCAGATCTCCACCATGAGTTTTTGGCCTGTATGGTAGATCATGGCAAGGCCTGCCGGTCCGCACTCCTCATAGACGACTTTCTCCTCGCCTGTGAAGGCATTGTGTCCGATCACACGAATCAGATGCTTGCCAAGATCAGGCAGATAAGTCGCATGTGTACAATAGAGCACTGGTTCTGTTTCTGACCATGCTGCTTCCCAGACCTCATGAATGACCTTCATCACCTTTCCGGATGATCGCTGTTTGATCACAAAGCAAGGCACATTGCAGCCATCCTCCACCGTCTGTATTTCCAGAAGGTCAGGGTCACATGGCGCTCCATGAGCAACATAAGGGGTGAGATGTGGCACTTCATAGCGCTCAAATACAACCTCACTCTTCGCTTCTCTCTTCTGCTTCCAGATGACCGTCGGTAAGCCATTTTTCTCTACCAGGCCGATATAACCGCTGCCGCATGGTTCAATACTCAGAAGCTTTTCTTCCGGGAAGAAGCTTTTAAGTGATTGGATTTTATCCGCCAGTGCCTCCTGGTCAAACCAGCTGTCTGTCAGCGCATTTTCCCGAGCTACCCATTCAAGCACCTCCGGATCTTTTGCATCCTCCAGCCATCTGTAGTCATCATGGATCTCCATATCAAAATAAGTATCCGTCACCCTTCTTTTTTCAGGAAGCGGATAACAGAGTTTTTCATTCTTTGCCATTCTTGCAAGTCCTCCCAGCAAGTCGTTCTCTTAGTAGCTCCATTGTCCCACAAGTTCCGATCTGACACTCACAATTTAACCGTGAATAATAAGATTCCATTTAAATGATTTGCCAATCCCCTCTTTCATTTGGTATACTACCTCTGCAATAATAAATGAAAGGCAGATTCAATGACAGATCTCATTTATAAAATCATCGTATGTTTCCTTGCCGGTGCAGGTGCCGGTATCGGTACAGGCTTTGCAGGCATGAGTGCCGCAGCGGTCGTCGGCCCTATTCTCGTTACTTTTTTGAAAATCCCGGCCTATCAGGCGGTCGGCATCGGACTGGCCAGTGATGTCCTCGCCAGTGCCATCAGCGCCTGGACCTATAAACAGAACAAAAACCTGGATGTTAAAAACAGCCTTCCCCTTCTGATCAGTGTTCTGATCATGACTGTTGTGGGAAGCCTGGTTGCCAGCTTCCTTCCTGACCGTGCCATGAGCAGCACCATGCAGATCGCCATGATCTTCCTTGGTCTTCGCTTTATTCTGAAACCGGTCACTACCACCAAAGAACAAATGACCACGATTTCCAAAGAAGAACGCTTTAAAAAAGCAGTCATCGGCGGCCTTTGTGTCGGCTCCATCTGTGGCTTTGTCGGCGCAGGCGGCGGCATGATGCTCTTAATGGTCCTTACTTCCTTCCTTGGCTATGAGCTTCACATGGCGGTCGGTACCAGTGTTTTCATTATGGCCTTCACCGCCTTCACAGGCAGTGTCAGCCACTTTGCTATTGGCAGCTTGCCGGATGTTACCGCGCTGATCCTCTGCATCCTCTTCACTCTCCTGTGGGCAAGAATCGCAGCCGTCATTGCCAACAAAGCAAACGCCAGAACACTCAACCAGGTTGTCGGTGTCGTTCTGATCATCACCAGTGTCGTGATCCTGGCAGTCAACCATTAAGTCTAAAAAAGGAGAACCGAAAATTCGGTTCTCCTTTTCGTTTACACGATTAGTTTTCCATTGGTGGAAGAACTTTACCTGCAAGTCCTTCATCTTTAGCACCAGAGAAATCAAGATTTCCATCCACTACCATCACATAGCCGGCTGCGTCATCCTCCATTGGTGTCTCAGTGAGGGCATAATCCTCATCATACTCTAAAAGTGTTCTTTTTGCTGATTCATAAACAAGCTTTTCACCATCATAGACAGCCTCAGCTTCCCAAAGAACACGTGTCATATCCTCGATCT
>JAZUHQ010000214.1:0-5868 GCA_045641805.1 Lachnospiraceae bacterium | reverse complement strand
CTCCTTTCCTAATGTTCGATCTTGCCCTTTGGATTCAGGACATTGTTGATACCGTCACCCAGCAGGTAGAAGACAAGGACTGTCAGAACGATGGCAATACCGGAGAAGATGGAGATCCACCATGCAGATGTGATGTAGTTCTTACCTGCGTAGATCATCTGACCCCAGCTGATGATATTCGGATCGCCAAGACCAAGGAAGCTTAAGGAAGCCTCTGTGAGCAGGGCATTGGACATACCCATGGTCGTGTTGGCGATAACCGGGAAAATACCATTTGGAATAATATACTTCATTAAGATCTGTGCATCGGATTCACCCAGTGCCTTGGCTGCCTGTACATAAGTACGGGAGCGGATGGATAAAGCCTGTGCACGCATGAGCTTGGCATTACTTGGCCATGTGGTCAGACCGATGATGATCATGGCGTACCAGATACTGTTGCCGAAAAGGGCAACGATCAGAATGATCAGGAAGAAGGTTGGCAGCATCATGAAGATGTTGACGATCTCTTCGACGACGGCATCGATCTTTCCGCCGAAATAACCGGCAAGACCACCGATCAGAACACCCAGAATACCGGAGATCAGGGCTGAGAGCACGGCTACCATCAGGGCTGTACGTAAACCGTAGACAACCATACTGAATACATCCTGGCCCATGTAGTTGGTACCCAGGATATGACCGCCTTCACCCGGTCTGAAGAGCGCATCCGGTCCATAATAGTATGGATCGTCCGTCGCGATCTGTGGTGCCAGTGCTGCGATGATCAGGAGGATCACCACAAAAATGCATCCGGCAAGGAGCTGTTTGTCAGACAGGATCATACGTCCTGTTTTTGTTAAGAATTCTTTGATTTTTTTCACTGTGTTTACCGCCCCTTCTAGTATCTGATTCTTGGATCAAGAAATGCATATAAAAGATCAACAAGGAGCATGACAACAGCGATGGCAACGGATGCCAGGAAGTTGATACCCATCAGCAGTGGGTAGTCACGGTTACCGATGGCTGTCATCATCAGTGAACCCATACCCGGCCAGGTAAATACAGCTTCGATCAGGATAACACCTGTCAGAAGGTAAGCGACGGTAATACCAAAGATCGTAACAGTTGGCAGGATCGCATTTCTGAAGATGTATTTATTAAAGATCTTTTTCTCATCCATACCTGTCGCACGAAGGCTCATGACGAATTCTTCGTTTGTGACCTGCTGGATAGAAGTCTTGGCAATACGGAAATACTGTGGAATCGAGATGATGGTCAGTGTCGCTACAGGAAGCACCATGTGCACCAGGACATCTTTCACATACATCCATCCCTCATAATGTTTTCTGGCACTTGTCATACCATAAGATGGCAGCAGCTTTAAGCCGCTGGCAAAGTTCAGGATCAGAACGAGACCCAGCCAGAAAGATGGCAGCGAGTTGAGAACATAATTGACGGTCGATAGCAGCGAATCGATGATACCACCTTCCCGCCTTGCAGCGATAATACCAAGCAGTGTACCGATGATAAGTGCGATCACGGCTGCAGAAAGGCCAAGAATGACTGTTGCAAAAACCTTCTCGCCGATCATCTCGGTAACCGGTCTGTCATAAATGATCGACTGACCAAGATCGCCTTTGATGGCATTCTGGAAATAACTGAAGAACTGTTCGGTGACCGGTTTGTTCAGGCCGAACTTCTCTTCCAGTGCGATTCTCTGTGCCTCATTGTGGTTATCTTTACCCATCAGGATGGTGATCGGATCACCCGGTGCCGCATGCATGATCACGAAGTTGATCACGAAGACAACGGCGATTGTCAGGAGACCGGTTCCCAGTCGTCTGAAGATATAATGTCTCATCTTATAACCCCCTCAACATCGTTATAATATTGTCGTATATCTTCTACACGGTAGTGTAGTAAAGCATCAATCTATAAATTTGTGATATTTTAACATTTATCCTTAGTAAAGTCAAAGCATATAAATGCACAAAAAATACACTTTATTCCCCAATAACGGGTATAAATATACAAAAATGGCGTGTTTTATATACAAACACGCCATTGTGTATTCTTTAACATGCAAACCCTGTTTTGGGCTTACGCCTTTTTTACCTCTACCAGATTGGTATGCTGAGGATTGGCCTTAGCCAGCGGTGTTGTCCTGTAGGATAAGGTCAGCACATTGATGGCACCACGTGTATCCACACCCTTCTCATTCGGTGTATACCAGCCACCTTCACTCATGGCCACGGTACCTTCATGGATATCTTCCGTCACATAGGCCGAAATACAGACTCTGCCTCTGTCATTATAGATCTCCACCTGATCACCGTCAGAGATGCCGCGGTTTTTCGCATCCTCCACATGGATCCAGAGGTGTGGCTTGTGGACAGGGTCCAGGTAATGGTTGCCATCACCGATGGAATGACAGTAGCGCTTACTGTGGTAGCCTGTCATCTGAAGCGGATACTTTTCAATGAGGGGATCACTGATACCTTCCACACATGGTGTATAACAAGGCAGGCCCGGAATCTCCGGATCCTTCATGTCATAGAGCCGTTTGGAGAAAAGCTCGATCTTGCCGGATGGTGTCTCAAAAGGCAGGCCCTCCTCAATCTGTTTTCTGAAAGCCACCGTCTCCTTAATGCATTCCGGAAGGTAGGCCATACCCGACTTCTGAAAAGTCTCATAGTTCGGAAAGATGCCTTCCTCGTCCACTTCTTGGTAGCGAGCTTCCAGCCAGTCCTGCTGACTTCTGCCTTTTGTAAATGTTTCATAGAGGCCCAGCCGCTTTGCCACCTGGCTCTGCCAGCTGTACTCAAACCGGCAGTCAAAGAGCGGCTCCATGGCTTTTGCATTATATAAGAAATAATCAGACGGCATCCAGGCACCCATGATGTTTTCCATCTCGAAGAAGGAAAGGGCCGGAAGGAGCAGATCTGCATAGCGGGCTCCCGGTGTCATGAAGAGGTCGGAAACCACGATCAAGTCTGCACCATCCTCCTTATTCAGGACACGGATCGTGTTATTAATGTCAGAATGCTGGTTCATGAGCATACCACCCGCCAGGTTGAAGAGAAGTTTGATTCCTGTTTCCAGGTGGTCTGTCTCCTTAAGTCCCTCCTTGGCGCCAATGGTCTCCGGCGCATCGATCGCTCGTGTCCAGAGGAAGGATGGAATCGCCGGTTTGTATGGATTCTCTCTGGCTGCAAAGTAAGGGGTTGGACAGCCCTCGCCGCACTGGAAAGCACCGGCACCGCCGCCGGACTTGCCGACATTACCGGTCAGTGCTGCCAGCATGGCGGTACTTCGGCAGTTCTGCTCGCCATTCATTGTACGCTGAGGGCCAAGACCTGCCATGATCCATGCCGGTTTGGCCTGTGCCAGCTCAAGCGCAAAGTCCACAATGGTCTTTGCCGGAAGGCCGCAGATCTCAGAAGCCCAGGCTGCATTTTTGACAATGCCATCCTTGCCGCCATAGAGATAATTTTTATAGTTTTCATCCTTTGGAACACCCTCAGGCATATGATCTTCATCAAAGCCGATACAGAAACGGTCCAGGAAAGCCTGATCCTGAAGATGGTGGCTGACGATCTCATAAGCCACGGCATCCGCAAAGGCTCCGTCCGTCGATGGACGGATACAGATCCACTGATCACCATATTCTCTGGCTGTGGCACTGCGTCTTGGGTCGATCACGATGATACGAATGCCTTTGGCCTTGGCCTGTGCCAGATAATCCAGATGGCTGTCTCCCCATACGGTATCTGCCGGATTGTGGCCCCAGAGAACCAGAAGTTTTGAGTTCAGCATCTCACTGTCATGGTTGCCGCACACATCTGTACCATAGATATAAGGAAGGACGTGTTCCGCACAGGAAGCGGAATAAAAGTTATAGAAATTGAGGAAGCCTCCCTGGGCTGCCAGTAAATCCTTCATGAAACGGTCACCGCGGATCGTGCCGCAGTTGCCGGCGGAATGCATGACGAAACGGGAACCAGGTCCGTACTTTTCCAGTGTCTCTGTCATCTTATCCGCGATCATCTTCTCCGCTTCTTCCCATGTGATACGTTTAAAGAGACCCTGGCCGCGCTTACCTCTGCGGATCATCGGATAACGCAGGCGCCATGGACTGAGGTAAGTCTGTCTGTACTGGTGGCCGCGGATACAACCCACAAAACGCTTTTCCTGACAGCCCGTGTCCGGACCGATGGATAAGATACATCCCTCCTGAACGCTCGCCTTCAGTTTGCACTTACGTCCACAGTCGGAAAAGCTCACATGATTGGTCTCATAAGCCGGTTCGATCTCCGAAGGTTCTGATAATTCCCAGTCTGTGTAGAGGTTTTCGCCCTCTGTCATGGCAGGGTATTTCACCAAGATGCGTTCATCTTCTGCCAATAATCCGAGCATGAGGCTGCTCATCTCCAAAAGAACGGAAGGTGTCTCCGGATAACTTTCAAGAGCTTTCCTAAAAGCGACGCTGCATCCGGTCATCACTTCATCAGCAAAGCTTTCATATATTTCAGCATAGTCCCGGCCTGTCAGTATAAGACCTGTCAGACAGGTCATAAAGCGGCACATCTCGCCCAGATAATCTTCAGGGTTCATCTGAATACCCACAGGGCGATAACCTGTCTTTTTATAATAACGGATCACATCCAGTGTGATCTTGTTTTTAAGGGCGTCTTTCTCTCCAAAGCAGACACTGGCCCAGAGGGGCATATGAATACCGGCATTGGTGCCATAGAAAAAGTCTTCATATTGCTGGGCATCCATGTCGTTGTCAATACCATAAGCCTCTGCGGTGGCTGTCCAGACTTCATAGCCTGAAAACAGGTCGGTCAGGATGTGCCATGCCCTATTTTTCTGTTTGAGTTCCATCATGCGCCTGCCTCCTCCAGTTTCTGTCTGTATAAAGCCATCTCGGAAAGATTACCTAGAAGGACCACGCCGCAAAGCTTTCCTTCCCGTCTGATCAGGCGTCTGTAAACCTTCTCATCTGAAGGCATCACCTTGCCTTTTTCAGTGAGCATGTCCTCCTCTAAAACAAAGTCATAGAGGGCTTTCTCCTCTTCCTTTACCACTGTTTTTCCCGCCGCAAAGAGAGAACAGATCTCAGAAGTCACGATCACAGGATCGGAGGACGCTTCATAGGCCTCTTCTTTTCCAGCTGCAGCCATCGCAGCTGCCTCTGCCATACGGATAGCCGGCATCCAGAGCGCAGTCTGTCTGCCTTCATAGAGGGCACAGTCACCGCAGGCATAGAGGTCCTCCATGACCTGCATATGATCATTGACAGGGAATCCGTTTTCATAAGGCAGTCCCGAAATCTTCCCTGCCTGAATACCGCAGGATAAGATGACCAGACCGCAATCAAAAACACCTTTGTCTGTCTGTACGCCGGTCACTCTGTCCTGGCCCAGGATCTTCTCTACGGTCACCCCGCAGATAATCTGAAGGCCTTTTCCTTCCATCGCTTTCTGATACAGGCTTCCCATCTCAGGGTCCAGGATTCTTGGCATCAGGGATGGGGCTGTCTCCAGAACCGTCACCGACTTGCCTTCCGCAAGAAGGCGCTCCGCCATCTCCATACCGATCACACCGCCGCCGATGATCACGACCTGATCCTGCATGAGGGCCTGACGTCGAAGTGCCAGGTAGTCTTTTTCTCTTCTGACAGAAAAGACACCTAAAAGATGAACCCCTTCCCATGGGATGATCCGATTCTCGGCCCCAAGTGCCAGGATGCATTTTTCATAAGTAAGGGTGTCGCATGGCGTCTCTGCCACATGCTGCTTTGGATCGACAGCGGTCACTTCTGTTTCTACAAGAAAATCAATACACTTTTCTTTAAAAATCCTTTCATAAGCACCATCGAAG
>JAZUHQ010000213.1:0-5139 GCA_045641805.1 Lachnospiraceae bacterium | reverse complement strand
ACGACCCGACTTTGTTTTTGCTCTTACGAAGCTCGCAAAGCTCTGCAACCATTTTATCCATATCTGCAAAATTCTCAGGATCGAGGATCTCGCCGCCTCTGATGTTGTAGCCGTATGCTTCTGCTGCTGCCTGAACATCTTCAACCTTACCGATCAGGATAGGTGTTAAGAAGTTAGAAGCAAGAAGACGGGAAGCTGCCTCAAGGATACGCTCATCTGTACCCTCTGTGAAAACGATCTTCTTTGGATTCTTTTTAAGCTTATCGATCATCATACCGAAGCCCTGCATTGCACCTGACATTTTAGTGTCCTCCTTAAATATAAAATCATCAAAATCATCCCAGTCTGGGTCTATATGTCTGATTCGAACGACATAATTTGGGACGATAAATATACTAACATATCTATTATATAAAATTTTGCTGATTTTTCAATGCTTTACGCATTAATTAAAAATTTAACAACCTTAGCAAAATCCATGCCATGAGAAGCTTTGACAAGAACGGTATCTCCTGCCTTCAGAAGATTTCCAAGTTCCTTGAGCATTGCATCCCTTGTCTCGAAGTAAAGCGCATTGCCGTCTTGGGATTTTGCGCCTTCATACATGTTCGCGGAAAGGCCGCCCACACAGAGGATCAGGTCGATTCCCTGCTGTGCCGCGTATTCACCGACACCGCGGTGCATCTCATTCTCATTGCCGCCAAGCTCGAACATATCACCAAGGATAGCCACCGTACGTGTACCGGCTGTCTTTAAGAGGTCAATGGCTGCTCGCATGGAAACAGGGTTGGCATTATAACAGTCATCGATCACAACCTTATCTTCTGTCTTGATCAGATGGCTTCTGCCTGCGACCGGCTGAACGTTTTTGATACCCTTCTGAATCTCGGAAAGAGAAACGCCCATCTGAAGACCGGCTGCTGTCGCTGCCATGGCATTGAGGATCATATGCTCACCAGGCAGTGAGATTTCGGCCTGAATATCGCCCTCTCCTGTATGGATCACACAGCGGCTGCCGAAAAGTCCAAGGTTTTCCACCTGGTCTGCCCAGATATCACGGGATGGATCAAAACCGAACGTCAGCGGCTTCTTGCCATAAACACTGTCGATGGTCGCCAGTTTGTCATCATCGCCATTGACGATCACGGCACCCTTCTGATTCATGCAGTCGAAGATCTCGGACTTTGCTCGAAGTACACCGTCTCTGTCGATCAGGTTCTCAAGATGACACTCACCGATATTGGTCATGATACAGAGATCCGGCTTAGCCACCTCAGAGAGTCTGTGCATCTCGCCAAAACTGTTGATACCCATTTCAAGGACGGCAATCTCATGCTCCGGTCTGATCTGGAAAATAGTCAGCGGAAGGCCGACTTCATTATTAAAGTTACCGGCTGTCTTATGTACCTTGTAGTGCTCAGCCAGAACGCCTGCCACAAATTCCTTGGTGCTTGTCTTGCCGACACTTCCGGTGATACCTACAACGGTGATCCCCATCTCCTGACGATAAAAAGCAGCGGCCTGTTTGAGCGCCATAAAGCTGTCCTCAACAAGAATACAAGGGCCTGCCGGATTTTCAGGAAGGACCTCGCAGATGACGGCGAGTGCCCCCTTGTCAAAAACATCCGGAATAAAGCGGTGACCATCCACACGCTCACCCTTTGTCGCCACAAAAATGTAGCCCGGCTGGATCTGTCTGGAATCGATCACAATGCCCTCTGCGGTCTGACCTTCCAGTGCAGGATCCATATTGTAAAGCTTGCCGCCTGTGACGGAGGCAATGTTGCTTAATGTCATACTTTTCATTTTATTTCTCCTAAGCTTCTCTCATGGAAATATCGATCAGCAGCTGACAAAGATCTGCATAGTCGATACCCAGTGCTGCCGCTTCCTGAGGCAGAAGGGATGTTGGTGTCATGCCAGGAAGTGTGTTGGCTTCAAGACAGTAAAAACGACCGTCATCATCCATCATAAAGTCCATACGCGCATAGTTCTTAAGACGAAGGACCTTGAAGGCCAGCTCTGCAGCTGCCTGCATACCCTTTGTGCTCTCCTCGGAAATCTGTGCAGGGCAAGTCTCCACAGTAGAGCCTGCCTGATATTTGTTCTTATAATCATAGAAGCCTGTCAGTGGGGCGATCTCGATGATCGGATAAGCCTTACCATCAACGACGCCAACAGAGAATTCACGTCCTTTGATAAACTGCTCGATAATGACCTCGTTATCGTAACGGTAACCCTCTTTTAAAGCTTCTTCAAATTCTTCGTCATTGTTTGCGATCACGCAGCCGATGGAAGAACCACCGTTGCATGCCTTCACGATACATGGATAAGGAATCTTTTCATCCGGTGTCTGACCCTTCTTCAGATGAATACCAAATGGTGTTGGAACACCTGCGGCCTTAAAGAGGTCTTTGGCAATACCCTTATTCATGCAAATCGCTGAGCTTGCATAATCCGTACCGGTATAACGGATACCAAACAGATCAAAGCAGGCCTGAATCTTACCATTCTCACCGTTCTCACCGTGAAGCGCCATAAAGACCACATCTGCCTGGTGACAGATATCCATTACATGAGGGCCAAAGAAGTTTTTCTGCCAGTCAGGGCGCATGGCCTTGACCGCTTCAATATCCGGATTCTCTGCCTTAACAGCAGAAATGGAAGCTGCCCAGTCTTTCTCGATGGCGAAAACATCGTCCCAGCCTTCTTCATCATAACCCAGGAAAACGTCCAGCAGCATCACCTGATGGCCCTTACTTAAGAGGGCTTTGTAGATACCCATACCGGATACCAGTGATACATCTCTCTCTGTGCTGATGCCTCCTGCCAATACAACAATCTTCATATCTATATCCTTTCGAAAACCAAGTGTTAAAACTTCGCTGTCATCCTGTCCCGGAACAGGGTCCCGGAAACACTTTCAGGATGGGCATAATAACCCATCCTGATATAATATACAACCGTTTATGTCTCTTGTAAAGTCGCAAGCAAGCCTATTGCAGCAGATCTTTTGGCATATAATTGCCAATATAATTGCCGGTTCTCTGGTTTTTGTCCAGATGGTCCTCCCTGATCTCCTTGGTGATGCGATTGACTTCCTTTTCCAGATCTCTCGCGGAGAGAAGCAGACATCCCTGAGAACGGATGATGACCTGCTCTGTGCCGTCAGAAGTTGCCACCGTCACCTTGTACTTCTTCGTCATAACGTGGGCGGTCTTTTCGATATACTGGTCCGCAGTCTCCGCCTCCTTCGTGTAGACGACATCGATGTTGTGCCAGTGCACGACTTCACCCGGAAAACCTTCCACTTTGTAGGCATCAAAGACAAGAATGATATTGGCTTCGGTATAGCCTCTGTAGTTGGAAAGGATATCCATCAGTTTGCTTCTGGCCGCTTCCATGCTGGCCTTGGCAAGGCTGGCCAGTTCCGGCCATGCAAAAATGATGTTATAACCATCCACCAGCAGGTAATGATCCAGTTTTTCCTGTTTCTTAGGTGGTTTGTAAACATACTCTTTCTGCTTATGGGAAGGAGCGGTGAACGTACGGCTTGAATCATGGAGTTTACGCTCCACCTTACCATAGGTCCGCTCAAAGATGGCCATCAGCTCATCTTCACCGGCAAGCGTCATCTCCGAAGATCGTGGTCTGGACCTTGCCACCTGGACATCTGCCTGCATCTGCCGCTCTTCATCCATATACCAGCTGCCAAAGTCCGGATTGTCCGGTCCAAGGCTGTTAGAAAGGCCAAGCCCCGGGAGATGCATATAGTTTTCAACCTCATACCAAGGCACCACAAATCCTGCACCGTGGCTGCAGAAAACAGAGTCTGCCGTGTTGGCCAGGTCTCTCTCAGGATCATAGTACATATCCTGCCATACCTCATCCGGATTATGACATGGCTGATAGCTGTCCAGCTGACAGGTCAGTCTGCCAAAACCACCGGTATAGGCTGTCACCTGCTTCTGATAATCGCCCATGGTGGCTACAGGTGCCGTACCGGTAATGGTACTCACATTCTGCTCACCTGTGGACAGTTCAAAACTGCCATGCATCTGTTCAAGATCGGTCATGGCTCTGCCCACATACTGGGATGGGATCTCCAGTTTAAACCGATAAAATGGTTCCAGAATCACAGATCGCGCTTTCATAAGGCCCTGTCTGACAGCTCTGTAAGTCGCCTGTCTGAAGTCACCACCTTCGGTGTGCTTGAGATGGGCCTTGCCGGCCACCAGTGTGATCTTCATGTCCGTGATCGGCGAACCGGTCAGAACACCCTTATACTGTTTCTCTTCCAGGTGGGTCAGGATCAGACGCTGCCAGTTTTTATCGAGGTCGTTTTCACTGACCTTGGCAGCAAATGTCAGACCGCTTCCCGGTTCATCCGGTTCCAGAAGAAGATGCACTTCGGCATAATGCCGGAGTGGCTCAAAGTGGCCGACACCTTCCACCGGTTCCGCAATCGTTTCTTTATATAAAATCTTGCCCGGTCCAAAACCAACTTCGATACCGAATCGGTCCATGATCTGGCTCTTTAAAATCTCTGTCTGGATCTCACCCATCAGCTGGGCATGGATCTCATTGGTTCCTTCATCCCACAGGATATGGAGCTGAGGTTCTTCCTCCTCCAACTGTTTGAGCATAGGCAGTGCCTTGTGGGCATCCAGTCCCTCCGGCAGCAGAATACTGTAATTCATGACCGGCTCCAGAACAGGCAGAATCTCTGCCTTCTCAATACCCAGACCTTCGCCTGCCTTTGTCATACTCAGGCCCAGAACCGCACACACATCACCTGCTTCTGCCACATCGCCCGGTGCAAATCGGGCACCGTTATAGAAACGCAGCTGACTGACTTTTTCCTGCCATCCCTCTCCGCTTCCTCCGGAAAGGACATCTCGCACCTTAAGACTGCCGCCTGTGATCTTCATATAGGTCAGTCGGTTACCCTGTTCATCTCTGGCGATCTTGTAGATTCTGGCACCAAATGTATCCGGATAGACAGTTGGTCGCATCCACTTGTCCATCTCTTCAAGGAAGACATCCACACCGGTCAGCTTAAGGGCAGAACCAAAGTAGACAGGGAAGACCTTTCTCTCACGGATCATCTTACGAATCTGATCATCCGTCACACAGCCC
>JAZUHQ010000212.1:0-9404 GCA_045641805.1 Lachnospiraceae bacterium | reverse complement strand
CTGGACGAAGTACTCATCCTCCACCTTTTCGATAAAAATTTTATGTCTTTCATCTGACACTTCCGGGGTCGCCGGTTTCAGAAGAATCCCATGACAGTTGATCACGGCCTCTCCCATGGTGTGGATGATGTTGCCGCAGACAGGGCATACATAAAACTGAGAACGGAGCATGTTGGCGGATACATTCCTGTTGCTGATCGCATCTCCTGAAAGGAGCTCTGCCACGGAAACCCCAAAGGCCGCTGCTATCGGTTCCAGTAAAGAGATGTCGGGATATCCCTTGGCCGTTTCCCATTTTGATATGGTCTTATCGGATACGCAAAGGATATCTGCCAGTTCTGCCTGTGTGTAACCTTTTTTCTCACGCAATTCTTTGATCACGGAGCCTGTAATATATCTATCCATTTTTCATTTACCTCCTGCAACCATTGTACAGGAAAGGGGCTATCCGCACTACCTACGCTGCGTAGACCTCTTCGGGGTCCCCTCTTTTACCGGAGCTCGGTAAATGGGGTTGCTTCATAGACAAAGATCATGGCATCATATAAATTGGTGACTGGTGCATAGACTCTGACAGAAGCAGGAAGCAGGTTGTTTAAAAAGCTGAAGCCTTCTCCAAGAGAACCTGTTGGCATCTTGCCTGTCACGATGTCGCTGAGTTTATCATTCTCCATAAGGTCTTCAAATCTTAAATAGTAAGTACCCAGTTCCTTGGCCTGATAAGCCAGTGGATCTGCGGAGTAGGAAGTATGATTTTCTCTGCCCTTTGAAGACTTGATGCTGGCTGTTGTCTTGAAATAATCTGTACCGATGACAAAGTAGTCATCGCCGAATGTTTCCTTCAGGTAAGCACCCATCGTCTTTACATAAGAGCCGGCATAACCCACATGTCCGTTGTGACCGGTGATCATGATCGGATAACCGATGGATTCATAAATGCGCTCAACATTGCCGGCCATCGCCTGGTCTCTGTAAGTACCATAACCTGAGCTGTCTGATGCCGGGATCGCTGCAAGCTCTTTAGCCAGAAAGACGTTGTCGATACACATGAGAATACGGTCTGCGCCGATGTAACCTTTGGCATCTGCCCCTTCCAGTTCCTCTCTGTAGGAAGACAAGAGGTCAAAGACTTCGCTCATCTTGGCATCTTTAAAGTTAATTTCCTCAGCAAGTAAAGCATCCACCACTTCTGAAGGTTTCTGGAAACCATACTTTTTCGCGTATTCATTGATCACGTAGACATCGACTTCAGGGTTCTGAATATCAAAGCCGTAAAACGCCAGACAGCCGTCTCTGGATTCGCTGTTATAGTCTTTCATCCATTCGATCAGGGCTTTGATCTCCTCTGTATGATAGAGACCAAAGGAGATGTGGGAGAATAATTCATCGGAAGTCATCTCTGACTGGCCTGTAATGTAATCGTTGATCAGCAGGCCTTCTGCGTAATCCATCTCAAAACATACGGCTGAGACACCATTGTCTCTGACCAGTGTTTTCAGAACGTCCAGCTTCAGTTCCTGGAATTCTTTGTTGCCGTGTGTGGCTTCGCCAAGACCGATGATCTTGGCATCTCTGTTAACGATCTCATCTGTGACTGCCATCGCATAGTCACCAACCGCATCGATCGGTTTGGATGCGTCCAAAACTGGTTTATACATCTGAAGCATGAACATACCGAGCATTCCTGCTGCGAATGCGATTGCCATGATCAGGAAAGTTTTTAGGATTGCTTTAAGAATCTTCATGAATGTCGTCTCCTCTTCTTTTTCTCTTTTATTTTTCTATTACTCATCTATTTCTTTATCTTCTTTTTGAGTGCTCATGAAATGAAGCATCAGGTTGCAGATACCGAGAACCAGCCATGTCGTTGCGCTGGATGCCTTGCCGTCGGCGTATTCCATGATCGCAACGAACAGGAAACAGGCCATTGGGCACCAGGATAAGCCCTTGAAAAGACGGCTCAGTTCTCTTCCCTCTTTCTTTGCCTGCACCATCACAGTGGAAGATGCTACAAATAAACCGATGGCTACCCATGGTAACGCGCTTGCTAAAAAATCGTATAATGCCTTCATATGATGTCCTCCTATAATTAACTACCTTACGTTCGTTAGTTGTTTTCCATGAGGTCATTATACAATACCTAACGTTCGTTAGTCAACTTGTTTTTTTAATAATTTTACGATTTGTCAAAATAAGTGTGTCTATTCTCTTTAGGTGCCTTTCATGATACAATAGTTCTGACCATATCTGAGGGGAGACCCTCATCATGATAGAGACCCTTACAAGGAGAATTAACCATGAAAACAAACTTCTTATTTTCAATCATTGCCGGTGCTTACCTGCTCTACCTTGCCTACTCCATTGTGACTGACGCAGCTTTCAGTTTCACAGAACCCTTAAAGGTAGGCCCTGTCATCCTCTTTTTGGTTGTCGGCGTTCTCTTAGTCATCAGAGGCATCAAGACTTACATGAAGCAGAAGGATGATGCGGAATAAGCAGACACAAGCATTCTAAAGATGATGGAAATGTTTCCAGGCAAAGCAAAAGAGAAGAAGGCGACCTTTCAGGTTTCCTTCTTCACTTTTGTTTTACCCTCTTTTAATTATTATATTTTCTATTTGTTTTTTCCTACTTCTGCATCTCGGAAAGCCACTTTTCAAGTTCCATGAAGAACCTGCCCACATGATAGCCATCCATGAGGCCATGGTGCACCTGAAGGGAAACGGTCATCATCAGTCTTCCCTTTTCATTCCATGTATATTTGCCCCATGAGATTCTTGGGATGTTGTCTTTGCCGCCATGTCTGACGGTTCTGACGAAATGGGTATAATCGATCCATGGCAGGGCGCTGATATACAAAAGCCCCAGTTCCTGTCCCTGGTGCATGATCGCATGGTCCCCGGAGTCCTTCACACGCTCTGCATGTGCCTTGGCCTTCCTTGCAAAGCTTTCCATGTCCTCCTCGTAAGGATACTCGACCACATAGAAGTTCTCTTCGCCTTTTGGAAGATAGGTAAAAGAAGCAGTCAGCTTCTCAATGTAGACCGGTCTGAAATCATCTGTAAAACGGTAGTGAAAGTTTTTGATCCCATTGGCCACATGGGTCACCGCATAGATCATGACGGTATAAAAAGATAAGCCTTTCTCTTTTGCGTAATGGTAAACATTGGTCACATCCATGGATGCGCCTATATTGATATAGGGAAAATCATAGTCTCTGTATTTTTCGACCAGGTCGTCTCTTCCCCAGTCAGAACCCTGTAATTCTATCATGCGCACGCCACTCCTTTCTATATATCCGGCATTTCTAAAATGATTGTATCCTTCTTCTGATCTGTTTTCAACAAGCGCTTGCATCTTGTCGGAATGAATCGATGTTTCTGCCTTGACAAAGGCGGTTTTTTTCGTTATATTTAATTTAGTTCAATCAATTGTATTAAACTAATATATGAAGAAAGAAGGCACAACGATGAGCGCATTTGATTTTACTGTTAAAGCCCAGGATGGCAGTGACGTATCCCTCTCTTCTTTTCAGGGAAAAGTTCTTTTAATCGTCAACACAGCAACAGGCTGCGGTTTCACACCTCAGTACACAGAGCTTCAGAAGCTTTATGAAACCTACAACGCACAGGGTTTTGAGATTCTCGACTTCCCTTGCAACCAGTTTGGTGAGCAGACACCAGGTACAGACGAAGAAGTTCATGACTTCTGTACAGGCCGTTTTGGTATTACTTTCCCACAGTACTCCAAGATCGATGTCAATGGTGAGAATGCGATCCCTCTCTATAAGTGGCTGACAGCCAACACAAAGTTTACCGGTTTTGAAGGCCCTATGGGTATCATCCTTCGTCCGATCGTTAAAAAGATGGATAAGGATTACAAGAACAACGGTAACATCAAATGGAACTTCACAAAGATTCTCGTTGACAGAGACGGCAACATCGTTGAGCGTTATGAGCCAACCGCTGATCTCAAGAAGATCGACCAGAAGATTCAGGAGTTACTCTAATGTTCCATTTCGATTATTTAACAGAAGGTACATGTTCCAAGATCATCAGTCTTGATCTCGAAGGTGAAACTGTAACAAATATCAAGTTTTTCGGCGGATGTGATGGAAATCTGAAAGCGATTCCTGTATTATTAGAGGGATGGAGTGTGGATCAGATTGCGGAAAAACTGACCGGTATTACCTGCGGCTTCAGAAATACATCCTGTGCCGATCAGCTGGCGAAAGCAGCTAAAGCTGCTGTTATCGCTTCTCAGGATCCAAATTACAGATCTCCACTGGAAGAGGACGAGGATGACTGATAAATATGATGTGTTAAAATTGGACAGACAGCTGTGTTTTCCACTTTATGCCGTCTCCAAAGAAATCGTGAAGAAATACAAGCCATTTCTTGATGAGATCGGCCTGACTTATACACAGTACATTACAATGATGGTGTTATGGGAAGAAAAAGAGATCCTGATCAAGGATCTCGGCACCAGGCTGTTCCTGGATTCCGGCACACTGACACCTGTACTGACTGCGCTTGAGAAAAAAGGCCATGTCATCAGAAAACGCTCTCAGACAGACAAACGTGATGTCTATGCGATCATCACTGAGTCCGGTATGGCACTGAGAGAGCAGGCCGTAGAGATCCCGGCAAAACTGGGTGCCTGTCTACCATTAGATCCTCAGGATGCCATGACGCTCTATCGTATTCTCCACGACATCATGAATCGATTATAAAAAACATTCAAACATACAACAAAGGGGACTAAACTATGAGCAAGACATTAGTAGCATACTTTAGTGCAAGCGGCGTAACAGCGAATGCAGCCAGCATCCTTGCAGGCGCAGTATCCGCAGATTTATGTGAGATCAAACCAGAAACACCTTACACAAAAGATGACCTCGATTACATGAATACAGGTTCCAGAAGTTCTGTTGAAATGAAAGACAAGACTTCCCGCCCAGCCATCATCAAAGCAGACGTTGACATGGCTGCTTACGACACTATCTTTTTAGGTTTCCCAATCTGGTGGGCAACAGCACCAACTATCGTTTGCACATTCCTTGAGAGCTATGATTTCGCAGGCAAAAAGATCGTTCTCTTTGCTACATGCGGCAGCACAGGCTTTGGCACATCTTTAGCAGATATCCAGGCTGTTGTTCCTGCAGCAGAAGTTTGTGAAGGTAAGCTCTTAAAAGCAGGCGATCCTATCGATTCAATCACAGCTTTAGCAGACTGCGTTCAGTAAAAACCGAATGCCCCCTTATACATCAAAAAGGAGATCCTCCTCACCATGGTGAGGAGAACCTCCTTTTTTCATATCTTCATCCCATGTATGACCTGTGGCTGCGATTGTTTCTGTCTTCTCTTCTTCCCTGCGCTCATATGTGGTTACCATACTTATTGAACCACAAAAACAGAGTAAATAATGCAGTTAACACAATAAATCATTATTTTTCACATTTATCAACCCAACCGTAAGCTGCTCAAAGCTAACAAGCGCTCTCTAGTTTCGTAAATGTTTTCGTAAAGAAATTATTCAGTTTTGCTAATATTCTGATATACTAATATCATGGGAATTAAACTAATTGCAGACGACACAAAATGGAGGAGATGTCATGAATGCTTTTGGTGAAAAATTATTGGGATTAAAAACACGCGATACCTTTCTGCCTGCAGCCTGCCGCCTGGTTTCTTTGGAACCGGGTCCTTGGTGCTGCGTGGCCATCGATATTCAGCACTTTAAGATCTTCACTTCATGGTTTGGCCATGAAAAAAGTGCATCACTCGTCTCTAAAATCTGTGAAGACCTCAAGAAGATCGAAGAGACCGAAACGGCTGTGGCCGCCTACTTTGAACAGGACAACTTTGCCCTCTTCATCCGTCACGATGAACTTCGGATTCGCCAGATCTATGATATGATCCGTGATACCGTCCAGACTTACAGCAGCGTGGCCGGCTTTCTGCCTGCCCTTGGTATCTGTCTGCTGGAGGATGGGGATCTGCCGACCCAGGACCTTTATGAGAGGGCCGTTCTTGCCGTCGAAGAAGCGAAAAAGAGCTATCTGAATCGCATCCGTTATTTTGACTTTGACACCTATAATCGTACCAAAGCCAAATACCGTATTCTGACTGATTTTCAGCTCGCCCTTCAGAACGAGGAGATCAGTTTCTATATTCAGCCTCAGTGCCAGATCTCAACAGGAAAGATCATCGGTGCGGAGGCCCTCGCCAGATGGATCAAAAAAGATGGAACACTGGTCAGTCCCGGTTCCTTCATTCCACTTCTGGAATCCAGTGGTTTTATCACCGAACTGGATAAACATATCTGGACAGAAGTCTGCCGATGGATCCGCAGCCTCATTGACCGCGGCATCCGCCCGGTCCCTGTCTCCGTGAATGTCTCCAAAATAGACCTTCAGCAGATGGACGTGGCAGACTACCTCTATACCATGACACACGCTTTTGATATCTCCCCTTCTTTACTGAAGATTGAGATCACCGAATCCACCTATGCTTCCGATTTCGATGCCATCTCTGAGACCATTACAAAACTGAAAAAGAAAGGCTTTTCTGTTTACCTGGACGACTTTGGTGCCGGCTATTCTTCTTTAAATATGCTGGACAAGATCCATGCGGACGTCCTCAAGCTGGACATGTTCTTTATGAATAAGGAAACCAGTCTCAGCCGCAAGGGTGTCAGCATCGTGGAATCCATCCTCAGTATGTCCAAGGTGCTCGATATGCCTGTGATCATCGAAGGTGTGGAGACAGAGGATCAGGTTTCCTTCCTCAACAATCTGGGCTGCCGCTATGCCCAGGGTTATTACTTCTACCGCCCAATGGCGATCCCTGCCTTTGAAAAACTCCTGACAGAGGACAGCCGTATCGACTATGACGGTATCTGCAGCCGACCAACCGATCTCTTTCATGCCAGGGATTTCCTGAGTGAAAACATCTTTACAGACAGCATGATCAACCATGTGCTGGGTGCGGTTGCTTACTATACACTGGATGGCCGGGATCTGACGATCTCAAAATTCAACGAATCCTTCTACAAGGCCATCGGTGATCCTCAGATGAACACAAGAAAAACAGCGATCCAGAACTATGTGGTTCATGAAGACTGGCCTCAGCTCTATCACGCTCTTGAAACCGCAGAAAACAATGCGGGCGACGGCGGCAGCTGTGAGATCCGTTTCTATAAATCCGACCGCAGTGTCTTCTGGTTCCATATGAAGTTTTTCTTTTTAAAAGAAGACCGAGGCAAAAAACTCTTCTTCGGACAGGTAGAGGACATTACAGAGATCAGGGAACAGAGTATCCGTTTCTTTGAAGTCCTGCGTAAGCAGTCCTATGTCACCATGCGTATGGATCTGGACCGCAATACGATCCAGTATGTCACAGGAGAGAACACCCTCTTCCATGTCAACCTGCCTTATATGAACCTCGATGACAGTATCCGAATGACCGCTCAGAACCGTGTCCCTTCCGAAGCAGACCGGGAAGCCTTCAAGGAATTCTTTGATCCGGAGCGTCTGAGAGAACAGTACCATAAGGCCATCTATCATGAGGTCCTGAATGTGAACTTCAGGCTCTATGACACCGTGGAGCCGGTGGAATTCTCCACCTACTACATCCGCCACAGCAAAGACCAGAATCTCAATGTTTATGCCTTCGCTAAACGAAGCGAGCATGAACTGCTTGAAAAAGACCCGCTGACCGGTTTAAAAAACCGCTATGCCTACAACAATACCCTGCATGTCTTTGACCAGCATGGCACCACCCTCAACGACCTGATCGTCTTTTCCATGGATATCAATGGCCTGAAAAAGGTGAATGATACCTACGGTCATGATGCCGGTGATGACCTGATCAGGGCAGCCGCAGACTCTATCAGTTCTGTCATGGTGCCTTACGGCGACTGCTTCCGAATTGCCGGCGATGAATTTGTTGCCTTATTATACGGTGACCGCCAGTTGGCCGAACGTCTGATACCGGAACTGGAGGAAGCCATCTCCCGATGGGAGGGTCATCTTGTCAGTCCCCTCTCCATCTCCAGCGGCTATGCGATCGCGGCTGACTACCCGGATGCCGGCATCACTGATCTGATCAAGATTGCGGACAGCGAGATGTACCAGGTCAAATCCAGATACCACCAGATGGGTATCGGCAACGGTTCTCAGCAGGATGCTTTCCTGACCCTCTACCATTCCTATACCAAGATACTGAAGGTAGATCTGCGCAATGACAGCTTTGAGATCATCCGCGCCAACATGACCGAGCTGCATCCGGAAAAAGGTTACCACCAGCGCTTTTCTGTCTGGCTTCGCAACTTCGCCGCCGCCAACCAGATCCATCCGGAAGATACCGAGTGGGTCCTCAGAGAGGTCGATCCGCAGCGCCTCCTCTTCCTCTTTAATGCCGGCCGCACACAGGTGACATTGCAGTACCGCCGAAAAATCGGACCTAACTTCCGAAAAGTCCTTCTTGAGGTCATCCCGACCCAGGAATATACACCGAAGACACCGACGATCTTCATCTATCTCAAAGAGATCGGCGATCCATTCTAAGGGTGCATTCCCGTGCTTTCTCGTTGCGTCTTTTCTTCCGAAAAGATATAATAGAGTAAATGTAACCAATCCCCTCGGGGGACAGAAAGAAAGAGGGATGAACCATGAGCAAAATTCGTATTTATGATATCAGAAAGCATGACTTTGGCAGCCTTTACTACCAGGAGATCTTAAGACTCCAGATCCTCGTTGCCAACCTGGATGACCAGGGTATCGACATTGAGATCATCAACCGCAACCGTGATCCTGAAGCCTTCGCAAGTGAACCTGCTGTCGCTGCCCTTCAGGCAGAGATGGGCGATAAAGGTTTCCCATGTGTTGTCAGAGACGGCGTTGTCATGATGACACGCAAGTATCCAAAGAATGAGGAGGTTCTGGAACTTCTTCAGCATGACGGTACTTTCTTCAGTCTTGAGAGCGCACGCGAAGACATGAGCGATATCAACTAATTTTTTATAATTTTATTATTCTTTTTTTAAGACACTTTTATGCCAAAAGTGTCTTCTTTTCGCCTATATTAAGCAGAAACTGTTATTTCTGTAACTTTCTTCCAATTGGATTCTTCTCTCCTCCCAGGCTTTGGCCCCGCTTCCTTCTCCCAAAAAGGGGCTTATTGCCCCTATTCTTGTCTTTGTGCATTGTATACAAAAGTTTTCCCCTGTTTTTTGACCATAATCATGATTCTTTTCGCTTTTTCTTTGTTAAGTTAATAACTAAACTATCCAAAATATACATCCTTCCCTGCCTTACCCTTACTTTTTTGTTAGTCTTGTACAAAAAGCCATTTTGCAATACAATAAAATGGCATAATATAATAGATATAGTCTATTAATCA
>JAZUHQ010000211.1:0-4136 GCA_045641805.1 Lachnospiraceae bacterium | reverse complement strand
AGTCCAGTGTGGATCCTCAGATGAGCAGATGTGAAGGCTGTCCGGGTTGCACTGCCAGACAAGTATAAAGTCCATTGTCTATAGCGCCGTGCAAGGGTTGTGCAGGTGTATTATATGATGAGAAACGACTGGTATTTCAATAGACTAACATATGGGCAAGTATGCCCAAAACCAGGCATTTAAAACATTATGACATAGATGGAGGCTACTATGAAAATCTTTAATACGATGAGCAGAAGAAAAGAGGAGTTCGTTCCTCTTGAAGAAGGCAAAGTAAAAATGTATGTATGCGGTCCTACGGTCTACAACTTTATCCATATCGGTAATGCAAGACCTATGATCGTTTTCGATACTGTACGCCGTTACTTCGAGTATAAGGGATACGAAGTCAACTACGTATCCAACTTCACAGACGTTGATGACAAGATCATCAAGGCTGCGATCGAGGAAGGCGTTGATTCAAGCATTATCTCTGAACGTTATATTGCTGAGTGTAAGAAGGACATGGAAGGCATGAACGTTAAGCCTGCAACAACACATCCACAGGCTACTCAGGAGATCGACGGTATGCTGGATATGATCCAGACACTCATCAATAAAAAACATGCTTACCCTGCAGCTGATGGTACTGTTTACTTCAGCACAAACTCTTTTGAGGGTTATGGTAAGCTTTCCCATAAGAACATTGATGACCTTCAGTCCGGTTTCCGTGAAATCAAGGTAACAGGTGAGGAAGGTAAGCAGAATGCCAACGACTTCGTTCTCTGGAAGCCAAAGAAAGAGGGCGAGCCTTACTGGGTATCCCCATGGTGTGAAGGCCGACCAGGCTGGCATATCGAGTGTTCTGTAATGTCCAAGAAATACCTTGGCGACCAGATCGATATCCATGCAGGCGGCGAGGACCTGATCTTCCCTCATCATGAGAATGAGATCGCTCAGTCCGAGGCATGCAACGGCAAGCCATTTGCAAACTACTGGATGCATAACGCATTCTTAAATATCGATGGCGTGAAGATGTCCAAATCTCTTGGCAACTTCAAGACAGTTCGTGGTATCAGCGAGATGTATGATCTTCAGGTACTTCGTTTCTTCATGCTCAGCGCTCACTACAGAAGCCCACTGAACTTCAGTGCTGATCTCATGGCTGCTTCCAAGAACGGTCTTGAGAGAATTCTCACAGCTGTAGACAGACTTCGTGGTCTGAACCTGACAGGTGAGATGACACCTGAGGAGCAGGAAGCATGGAAGAGCTTTGAGGAGCTGGTTGCCAAATATGAGGCTGCCATGGATGACGACTTCAATACAGCAGATGCTGTATCTGCTATCTTTGAGATGGTTAAGCTTGCCAATATCGGCGTTACAGAGACATCCTCTGCTGCTTACAGAGATCTTGTTCTTTCCACATTTGAGAAGCTTTGTGATGTTCTTGGTATCATCACAGAGAAGAAGGAAGAACTCCTTGATGACGAGATCCAGGCACTCATCGATGAGCGTCAGGCTGCAAGAAAGGCAAAGAACTTTGCCCGTGCCGATGAGATCCGTAACCTTCTTCAGGACAAGGGTATCATTCTTAAAGATACAAGAGAGGGTGTAAAATGGAGCAGAGCTTAGGCGCTTTTGCGGACGCATTCCGAAGCCTTTACGGCCTTGAAAAACCGGATGTGCGTACCTTTTCTCCGCTGACACTGGCTTACATTGGTGATGCGGTCTATGAACTGGTGGTCCGCACCTATGTGGTAGAGGCAGGCAATGCCCCTGCCCATAAGCTTCACCAGCATGCCAGCCAGATGGTGAAAGCCCAGGCTCAGTCAGATCTGATCACAGCGATCAGAGACAGCCTGACAGAGGAGGAAATGGCGGTATATAAACGTGGCAGAAATGCCAAGTCCTATACAAAGGCAAAAAATGCGACTACCCATGATTACAGAAGAGCCACAGGCTGTGAAGCCCTGATCGGCTATCTGTACCTGACCGGACAGCAGATGCGTCTCATCGAGCTGATCCATCAGGGACTCAAAGCAACCGAAAAACTTTCTGAATAGAAAAAGAGGAAACAATGGGTTATACAGAACTTAAAATAGAAGGACGTAATCCTGTCATCGAAGCCTTCAGATCCGGTCGTACCATCGACAAGATCTATGTGCTGGACGGCTGTCAGGATGGTCCTGTAAAGACAATTACAAGAGAAGCAAGAAAACAGAAGACCATTATCAACTATGTGACAAAGGAACGTCTGGATCAGCTTTCAGAGACTCAGCATCACCAGGGCGTGATCGCTGTTGCGGCCGCTTACGACTATGCGACGGTCGATGACATTTTAAACAAGGCGAAAGAGAAAGGGGAAGCCCCATTCATCTTTATCCTCGATGGTATTGAAGATCCTCACAACCTTGGTGCCATTATCCGTACTGCCAATCTGGCCGGTGCTCATGGTGTGATCATTCCAAAGAACAGAGCGGTTGGTCTGACAGCAACGGTTGCCAAGACTTCAGCCGGTGCCCTGAATTACACACCGGTAGCCAAAGTGACAAACCTCGGACAGACTATGGAAAACCTTAAAAAAGAAGGTATCTGGTTTGTATGTGCAGCCATGGATGGCGAGGTCATGTACAGACAAAACCTGACCGGTCCGATCGGTCTCGTTATCGGCAATGAGGGCGAAGGTGTGAGCCGTCTCGTCAGAGAAAAGTGTGATTTTACAGCTTCCATTCCTATGAAAGGTGATATCGATTCTCTGAATGCGTCTGTTGCGGCCGGTATTCTTGCCTATGAGATTGTTCGACAGCGAATGAAATAGAATACAAGTTCCCTGCTTGACATTTAACTCAGCTGTATGCTATAGTAACTTAGGATTTTATATGCCCCTGTAGCTCAGCTGGTAGAGCGCTACCTTGGTAAGGTAGAGGTCTCGGGTTCAAATCCCGTCAGGAGCTTAAATCTTTGGAGCAGATATCTTTCTAAGGTATCTGCTTCTTGTTTTTTAAATTCATGCAAGTAAGTGGAGTGGCTTACTGCATCAAGGAGGTAAAAAAATATGGAAAACAGACCAGAAGTTGTAACAGAAGAAAAAGAAGTTGTTTCCAAAAACTTTATTGAGATCGCCATCGATAAGGATATTCAGGAAGGCAAGACACAGGTGGTAGCAACACGTTTCCCACCGGAGCCAAATGGCTACCTTCATATCGGCCATGCGAAGTCCATCATCTTAAATCATGGACTGGCTCAGAAATACGGCGGCAAATTCTTCCTTCGTTTTGATGATACAAACCCAATGAAAGAGAGAACTGAGTTCGTTAAGTCCATCATTGCGGACGTTGAATGGCTCGGTGCAGAGTATGAGGGCGAAGTACGTTTCGCTTCCAACTACTTTGATGCAATGTATGAAGCAGCAATCAAGCTGATCAAAAAGGGCAAGGCTTTCGTTTGTGACCTGACAGCAGAGCAGATCAGAGAGTACAGAGGTACGCTGACAGAGCCTGGTAAGAACAGCCCATACAGAGATCGTTCCGTAGAAGAGAACCTTCGTCTCTTCGAGGAAATGAGAGACGGTAAGTGCGAGGACGGTTCCAGAGTTCTTCGTGCAAAGATCGACATGGCTTCCTCCAATATCAACATGAGAGACCCTGTTATCTACCGTGTTGCCAGAATGCATCACCATAACACAGGTGACAAGTGGTGTATCTACCCAATGTATGACTTCGCGCATCCAATCGAGGATGCCATCGAGGGTATTTCCCATTCCATCTGTACACTTGAGTTCGAGGATCACAGACCTCTCTATGACTGGGTTGTCAAAGAACTTGAGTATGAGATGCCACCAAGACAGATCGAGTTTGCTAAACTTTACCTGACAAACGTTGTGACAGGTAAGCGTTATATCAAGAGACTGGTTGACCAGGGTATCGTTGATGGCTGGGATGATCCACGTCTTGTCACAATCGCAGCACTTCGTCGTCGTGGTTACACACCGGAGTCTATCCGCATGTTCATGGAGCTCGTTGGTGTGGCTAAGAGTAATTCTTCCGTTGACTACGCAATGCTCGACTACTGTATCCGTGAGGATCTGAAGATGAAGAAGCCTCGTATGATGGCTGTGCTTCATCCAATCAAGCTTGTGATCGACAACTATCCTGAAG
>JAZUHQ010000210.1:0-2276 GCA_045641805.1 Lachnospiraceae bacterium | reverse complement strand
AGGTTGAAGGCGGTAAGGCTGTAGACGCTGACCTTCTTACAGGCGTTACAATCACAATCACAGATATGCGTGCGACAATTGCAAACGCAGCTAAGAATGCTAAATAATCATACTTTTAAAGTGGCTACTGCCGCAGCTATGTGCATGCTTCTGGCATGCACAGGCTGCGGCAGCAGTGCTGTCAAAAATCAGACTGAAAACAATGACAATATCGCCGAAACCACTGTTTTGACGGAGGTCGCAACAGAATCCGTCGAACTGAACCGCTATCAGGCGGAATTCATGGGCGTTTTTGATACAGCCACAACTGTGGTGGGTTATGCAGAAAATGAGGATATCTTCAGAGAATACGTGCAGATGATGCACGATGAGCTGGAAATCTATCATCAGCTGTATGACATTTATAATGATTATGAAGGTGTGACGGGTATTCGTGAGATCAACCGCCAGGCAGGGGTTGCCCCTGTGGAGGTGGATGAGCGTATCCTGGACCTTCTGGAAGAAGCAAAAGAAATGTACGCGGTGACAGGTGGTAAGATGAATGTGGCAATGGGCAGCGTCCTGTCTATCTGGCATGTTTACCGTGAGCAGGGAATCGATGATCCATACCATTCGGAGTTGCCTGACATGGCCGAGCTGGAGGCGGCAGCTCTGCATACGTCTATCGATGACGTGGAACTGGACAGAGAAGCAGGAACGGCCTTTTTAAAGGATCCGGATATGCGTCTGGATGTTGGCTCCATTGCCAAAGGATTTGCCGTTGAACAGGTCTGCAGATCATTGGAAGCAGAAGGTGCTGACCATATGCTGGTCAGCGTAGGTGGCAATATCCGTGCCATTGGTGCAAAACCGGACGGCGCTCACTGGGCTGTAGGCGTTCAGAATCCGGATATCTACAGTGAACAGACCTATCTGCACAAGGTGGCCATCACAGAAGGTTCTCTGGTGACAAGTGGTGTCTACCAGCGCTATTATACGGTGGATGGTATTCAGTATCACCATATCATCGATCCGGATACACTGATGCCGAAGAGAGAGTTTAAGTCTGTCACGATCCTTTCTGCAGATTCCGGCATTGCGGACTGTCTGTCGACAGCTGTTTTCAATATGACACTGGATGAAGGCCTGGCCCTTGTGGAAGGCATGGAAGAAGTCGATGCCATGTGGGTCTGCGAAGACGATTTTGAGATCTTCAGCACCGGTTTTGAAGCCCGGATGCTGGCAGATTAGAGGTAGAACGATGAAAAGAAAGGCAATGATTCTGGGTCTGGCACTGAGCCTGATCCTTGGTGGATGCGGCGGTAAAACGGCACCTGTAAAGCCTGAGATCACCCCTGCAGAGCAGCCAAAGGCGAAAGAAGCGCTGACCTTCCTTGTGGGAACGGATCTTCATTATCTGGATCCGGAGCTTAACGATCAGGGGCCTTTGTTTCAGGAACTTATGCTCAAGGGAGATGGCAAGCTGACGGAAGAAACACCGGCCATCCTGGATACCTTGGTGGAAAGAACCCTCGAGGAAAAGCCTCAGGCCCTGATCCTGACCGGTGATCTGACCTTTAATGGCGAGCGTCAGAGCCTTGAATCTCTAGTGGAAAGACTGGATGAGGTGGAAGCTGCCGGCATAGATGTCCTGGTCATTCCGGGTAATCACGACATTGCCTATCCTTATGCCTGCCGCTTTGAAGGGGACAGTGCCTACAGAGTGAATGCAATCTCGGAGGATGACTTTAAAGACATTTGCGGCCGATTTGGCTATGATGAAGCCTCCTTGAAGGATGAGAATTCCTTCAGCTATGTCTATATGCTCTCGAGTGATGTCTGGCTGCTTTTTCTGGATGCCAACACCCAGAAGAGTATCGGCACGATACCGATGAGTACCATGAGCTGGGCCGTAGATACGATTGAAAAGGCCGGTCAGCTGGGGATAGAGGTCATGACCTTCTCTCACCAGAACCTGGTTCCTCAGAACCCTGTTCTGACCGAGGGCTATGTGGTGAACAACCAGAAGGGTAATCTGGAGAAGCTGAAAAATGCAGGTATCCGCTACCATTTCAGCGGACACTCCCACATCCAGCATCAGCATACGATGGACGGACTGACGGATTTCTGCACCGGCAGTATGTCAGTAACACCGATCCGTTATGCCAAAGTGACACTGGATCCGGAGAGAGCGCTGACCTATGAACCATGTTCACTGGGAATCCTTCAGGAGGAAGCAGCAGCTCGCTTTGATGCATGCACCGCTTATAAGCTACCTTCCAGGCTGGAAAACGTGG
>JAZUHQ010000209.1:0-6349 GCA_045641805.1 Lachnospiraceae bacterium | reverse complement strand
CCTCTTAAAAACAGAACCTCTTGAAGTGACAGTGCCTGATGAAGACCATCCAAAAGGCATCGGCGTGATCGGCGACCTTCAGGAAGCAATGACACTCAAAGCATTGGCCGAGAAGGTCAAGAATGTTTTCCGTCTTCCGGATGTGCGTTATTATGGGGATCCAGATCTTGAGATCCACAAAGTTGGCATGTGTCCGGGTTCAGGCAAGAGCTGTGATGAAGGGGCTTATGCCAAGGGGTGTCAGGCCTATATTACAGGTGATGTGGACCATCATTATGGCATCGACAGTGTGGAAAAAGGAATGGCCATCATTGATGCAGGCCATCATGGTATTGAACATATCTATGTAGATTACATGGCGCATTGGCTGTGGGATCATTATCCGGAACTTGAAGTGATCATGGATGAGAACCAATCTCCATTCCATGTCGTATAAAAAGGAGCGTTTTCATGCAGGAGAAAATCACATTAACGATCAATGGAAATACCTACGAATACTATAGTGGTACTTCCCTCTATACAGTCAGCAAGTATTTCAGAAAAGACTATGAACATGACATCATTCTTGCCAGAGTCGACGGTAAACTCTCTGAACTCTTTTTAGAAGTGAATGAGGATGCGGTCATTGAATTTGTGACGACCGACACACTGGATGGCTATATGGTCTACAGACGAACCGCCAATATGATCATGCAGAAAGCATTCAGAGATGTGTATGGTAAAGAAGAGGCAGGCAAGGTTATCTGCCAGTATTCCATCGATAAGGGTTATTATTATACGACGACTTCTGCACATGGCATCAATAAGAGCCGACTTGCAAAAGTCAAAGCGCGTATGCAGGAGATCGTGGAAGCGGATATCGATATTGTCAAACGTCCGCTCAAAAAACAGGCTGCGATGCGTGTTTATGAGGAGATGGGCAGAGATGAGAAGCTTCAGTTGATGGAGTTCAGTACCAATGGTTCCTTTAACAACTATATCCTGGATGACTACATGGACTATTATTACGGATACATGGCACCGGCTACTTCCCTGATCAGATACTTTGATCTGTATCTGCTGGATGAAGGCTTTGTCCTTCAGCTTCCAACAATGGAGAATCCGGAGAAGGTGAGTCCATTTAACCCACCACAGAAACTTTTCACTATGCTCAAACGTACAGCTAACTGGAATGAACTGATGGGTGTCAGCAATATTGCACAGCTGAACCAGTCCGTGACCAGCGGAAAGTTCAGTGAGCTTGTACTTGTACAGGAAGCTTTGATGGAAAGAGAGATTGGCCACATCGCTGAACAGATCACAGAGGCCGGTAAACGCGTTGTCCTGATCGCAGGTCCATCCTCATCCGGTAAAACTTCTTTCTCCCATCGTTTATCCATACAGCTTAAAGCCAACGGCCTTTGCCCTCATCCAATCCCGGTTGACAGCTATTTCGTTGACAGAGATAAGACACCGAAGAATCCGGATGGTTCTTTCAACTTCGAGTGTCTGGGCGCACTGGACCTTGAGAAGTTTAACAGCGACATGCAGCGCCTTCTGGCAGGTGAAGCGGTTCATCTTTCTTCCTTCAATTTCATGGAAGGAAAGAGCAATCCTGATGGCCCTCTGCTTCAGATCGGACCAAAGGATGTTCTTGTTATCGAAGGTATCCATTCTCTGAATGATGCGATGACCTATGCACTGTCCAGAGATCTCAAATATAAGATCTATATCAGCGCGCTGACATCCCTCAATATCGATGACCATAACCGAATCTCAACATCAGATGGCCGTCTTATCCGAAGAATGTGCCGTGATGCTGTCAAACGTGGTACCAATCCGGCAAAAACGATCGGCATGTGGCAGTCTGTTAAACGTGGTGAGGAGGAGAACATCTTCCCATACCAGGAAGACTGTGATATCATGTTCAATTCAACATTGATCTATGAGCTGGCTGTTTTAAAACAGTATGCTTGCTCACTGCTTTATTCTGTCAAGCCTGATCAGCCTGAATACGATGAGGCAAGACGTATGCTTCGCTTTATGGAACATATCGTCGGTGCTGACAGTTTAAGCATTCCGAACAATTCCATTATCAGGGAATTCATTGGCGGCAGCTGTTTCAATGTAGAATAAGAATCTTTACTTTTTGATTTATTAGTGATATGATACGCCATGTAAGTCTGTCGGATAATCGCGGCTGCATAGTGTCGAAAGACCGCAGGTGAGGAAAGTCCGAGCTTCTCAGGGCAGAGTGCCGGATAACGTCCGGTGGAGGTGACTCCAAGGCCAGTGCAACAGAAATAAACCGCCAGCATGTCTGGTAAGGGTGGAAAGGCGAGGTAAGAGCTCCGCGCCCCTCTGGTAACAGAGGGGGCACATGTAAACCCCACTCGGAAGCAAGACCGCATATAAAACGATACGTTTGCCCGGCGTGTTTTAGGGTAGGTCGCTCGATCCTGCTGGTAACAGCAGGGCTAGATAGATGATTATCGGGCAGGTTTTCCTGCTTACATAACTCGGCTTATAGACAGGCTTACATTTTTATAAAGAGGTTGTATAGAAATGACAGATAGATTAGGACAAACAGAAAAAATAGCTGTACTGACCGATTCATGTGCGGATCTTCCCGTAGAGTGGACAGACCGTTTTCATATTTTTGTCTTACCATTGATCATCAGATGTAAAAATCAGGAATTTCACGATGGTGTCGACATTTTTCCGGAAGACATCTATGAGGTTTTGAAAACAGAGCTTCCGAAAACAAGTACGCCTTCCGGTGACGATATTGAAGAGGTGTTCGATCAGATCAAAGCCGAAGGCTACAATAAAGTGATTGCAGTCATGCTTTCAAGCGGACTTTCCGGTACAGTCAATCATGTGAGACTGGCAGCAGAAGACCGTGAGGATCTTGAGATTGCCGTCTTTGATTCCAAGTCCGGTAGTATCGGTATTGGTATTACAGCTGTTATGGCAGCAGAATATGCTCAGAAGGGTATGTCTTTTGAAGAAATCAAAGCACGTATGCCAAAACTGATCGATCAGACATTTATCTTCTTCTCCATCGATACGCTGGAGTACCTTGAAAAGGGTGGAAGAATCGGTAAAGCAACTGCACTTGCCGGAAATCTTCTGAATCTCAAACCGATCCTGACTGTTGAAAACCAGAAAGAAGGCGAGATTGCCACAGCGGCCCTTGCAAGGGGTGCTAAATCTGTTCCGAAAAAACTTCTCAGCCTGATCGCTGATCATTATGAGGAAGGCAGGCCTTATAATCTGATGATTGCAGACGGAAACATGCCGGAAGAAAGAGATAAACTGGAAAAGAAGATTACAGCTTTATATCCTGACTATCATTATTTTGTTAAAATGAATATCGGTGCCACCCTGAGTTCTTATATCGGACCTGGTATTCTTGGCGCTGCTATACAGTATATTGATTAATATCAAAGCTGTTGCCTGTGCAACAGCTTTTACCATTCATTAAGGAGAGCGAGCATTGCAGAAAAACTTTGGCGAAAATTTATGGCGTAGCTTGACACCACTATTTGTGTATTATGCTATTGTCTATCTGGTACAGATCATTGTAGGCGTCGCATGGGGCGTATCCCATGCATCTCAGTTCATCACAGCTGACAATACGGTGATGTATAATGAACTTCAGAGTGCACTGGAGGCCTTCACGGTTGAATATGGTCTTCTCCTTCAGTGTCTGGGTGCACTTGCGGCATTATTCTTCCTCTTTAGAATGTATCATAAAGACTTTTACACCAGAAGATTCCTCTTTGACCGAACATCAGTGACATTATCTTCCTATCTGATGTTGATCCCACTCGGATTTGCGGCATCGATTGCAGGCAATCTGCTGCTGAATATGATCGACTGGACAAATGTATCCGAAAACTTTGCGGAGGCCGAGACATTTCTGTTTTCAGGACCGCTTGTTATACAGCTGATCGGCATTGTCGTTATCGTGCCACTCTGTGAGGAGGTTGTTTACAGAGGCCTGATCTATATGCGCCTGAGACAATATATGGATGTCAATCTGTCCATTATGACTTCAGCCATGTTGTTTGGCTTACTGCATGGCAATATTGTTCAGGGTATCTATGCCTATGTACTCGGCATATTGCTGGCGTATCTGTATGAGAAATTTGGTTCCTTAAAAGCGACAGCCCTGACGCACAGCTGTGTCAATGCCATTGCGATGGCCCTGATGATCATGAACGTCACCATTGTCAGTCGCACAATGATGCTGACGATCGGCATAGTGGCACTTGTCATTGCATTTGGAATTGTATTCCTCATTGACCGTAAGGTGGATGCGAGAAAAATCTATATGGATGAGATAAGAGATGCTGATTAAAGCATCTCTTTTGTCGTTTTCGGTAGAGAGATGATGATTGAAAGCGCTGGTCAGGCGTGTTAAAATTGAGGCCGGAATGGTAAAAAATAACCTTTGATTTTCCTGAAAAAAGAGGTGTTTTAACATTGACATTCCATCTTTTATAGGCTATTATAGAAACATAAGTTCGAGAACGAATGTTCGATTTTTGCAAAGAATGAAATTCAAATAACGGAGGCATAGATCATGGATAAAAATGAAAAACTCAAAGCACTTGATGCGGCGATTTCCAGAATAGAGAAAGATTACGGTAAAGGTTCCATTATGAAACTGGGTGATTCCAATTCCTCAATGGATGTGGAAGTATCCCCAACAGGTTCCCTCAGCCTTGATATTGCACTTGGTCTCGGTGGTATTCCAAAAGGAAGAATTATTGAGATCTATGGACCTGAATCTTCAGGTAAAACAACAGTGACGCTTCATATGGTGGCAGAGGTTCAGAAGAGAGGCGGTATCGCAGGCTTCATCGATGCCGAGCATGCTCTGGATCCGGCATATGCGAAGAATATCGGTGTAGATATCGATAATTTATATATCTCTCAACCGGATAATGGTGAGCAGGCGCTTGAGATCACAGAGACAATGGTTCGCTCCGGTGCGATTGATATCATTGTTATCGACTCAGTTGCAGCCCTTGTTCCAAAGGCTGAAATTGATGGTGATATGGGTGATTCCCATGTAGGTCTTCAGGCACGTCTTATGTCTCAGGCCCTTCGTAAACTGACAGCTGTTGTCAGCAAATCCAACTGTATCGTTATTTTCATCAACCAGTTACGTGAAAAAGTAGGTATCATGTTCGGTAATCCTGAGACAACAACAGGTGGCCGTGCTCTGAAATTCTATTCATCCGTCAGACTGGATATCCGTCGTATTGAAGCCATCAAGCAGAACGGCGAAGTCATTGGTAACAGAACACGTGTCAAGATCGTTAAGAACAAGGTGGCTCCTCCATTCAAGGAAGCAGAGTTTGATATCATGTTCGGAAAAGGTATTTCCGGTGAAGGTGATATTCTCGATCTGGCTGCCAATACAGGTATCGTCAATAAGAGTGGTGCATGGTATTCCTATAACGGTGCAAAGATCGGTCAGGGACGTGAGAATACAAAGATCTATCTCCGTGAGAATCCTGCTGTACTGGATGAGATTGAACATAAGGTACGCGCATTCTATGGTCTTGAAGCATCTGCTGAAGGTAATGATAGCGATATGCCATTTGATGAGAACTAAAGGATTATATGATTACAGTTACATTTAATTATTTGTCAAAATATAAGGTGCAGGTTCTTCTTGATGGAGAACCTGCATTTGTCGTTTCACCTAAACAGATCCTTGAAATGGATCTCGATCATGAATCTGAACTTGGTGAAGAAGCCTACGAACGTATGATGGACCAGGCTGCCCATCTGGCTGCTAAGGCTGCCATGGACCTGCTCGTCAAACGTGATTATGCCAAGGAGGAATTGAGAAGCCGACTTGTGAGGAAGGGCTTTAACAGTGAGCTTGCAGCCAGAGGCCTGGCGTATGTGGAAAAGTATCATTATGTGGATGACGAACGTTATGCCAGACATCTGGTCGATGTCGGCAGTGAGTCCATGAGCCGTCAGAAAATGATTATGAAACTGAAACAGCGCGGTCTCAAAGAGGATTTGATCGATCTGGTTGTTTCAGAAGCAGATTTTGATGAGAAGTCGAAGATCAGGAAAGAAATCCTCAAAAAGTATAAAGATGAAGCAGCCTTAAAGTCACTGGATGATAAAGCGAAGCAAAAACTGATCGCATCTTTGCTGAGAAAAGGATTTTCATATTCTGACGTCCGTACTGTTCTGAAAAGTTTTAATTAAATTAAAAAAATGTTCAATTGTCACAATTTTCCAGAACTTAGCTTGACATCATTTCTGAAAAAGGATAAAATTGTTATATTGTTATAAGGATATTTATGTCCTCTATACAATACAATTTAATAAG
>JAZUHQ010000208.1:0-6063 GCA_045641805.1 Lachnospiraceae bacterium | reverse complement strand
TGTCACTGTGCTGATGCCGAAGGAAGCGGAGGAAAACCTTTTAAAAGCCCTGATGAAGAGCCTGGCTGCTTCATCACAGGCAGCAGGTCTTGCGGTATGTCAGAGTGATGTATGCGCAGCGGAAGGCCTTCAGCTGCCATTTGTGTCGGTCACTGTAAGCGGCAGCGCGGACAGTCTGTTCAGACCGGAAGCACCTGTTTCCAATCAGGACCTTATTCTGACCGGCTATGCAGGATGGAGCGGAAGCACCTTCCTTGCAGAAGCACATCGAAAAGAACTGACGGATCACTTTAACCCAAGATTTCTGGCAGGCGTTGCCCCGGGAAGCTTTAACGCAGCTTCAGCTGTCCGAGAAGCCGCCGGTGCAGGTGTCCGTGCCATGTGCGCAGCCGGAGAAGGCGGCGTATTTTCAGCCATCTGGGAGATGGCCGGTGCGGCAGGCCTTGGCGCCCGTATCAATCTGAAGGAGATTCCACTTCGTCAGGAGACCGTGGAGATCTGTGATCATCTGAATGTCAGTCCCTATAACCTCATGGCGGAAGGATGCCTTCTTCTGGCGGTGACGCACGGACAGAAGGTTCTGGGAAGTCTCGCTGCGGCGGGAATCCCGGCTGCGATCATCGGTCATCTGACAGATGATAACGACCGGGTGGTGATCAATGAGGAGGAGACCCGTTTCCTCGAGCCTTACAGAGGCGGCGGAGTCATTATTTAGAAGACTTACACACACGGTGTGTGTTCAATCATATAGAGTAGAGAGAAGTTTGAGGGAAACAACAATGAATGAAATGAAAGAAAAGATTTTATCTTTTATAGAGAAAAACAGCAAGATCAGCATTAAAGATCTGGCAATCATTTTAGGTGAGTCCGAAGCAGCTGTGGCTGATGCCATTGCTGAAATGGAGAACGACAAGACAATCTGTGGTTATCATACCATCATCAACTGGGATAACACAAACAAAGAGAGACTGATGGCTCTGATCGAGGTCAATGTAACACCTCAGAGATCCGTTGGTTTTGACCATCTGGCAGAGCGTATCTACAACTTCCCTGAAGTAGATTCCGTATATCTGATGTCCGGTGCCTATGACTTTGTCATCATGCTGGAAGGTAAGACACTGCGTGAGGTTTCCAGATTCGTATCTGAAAAGCTTTCCACACTGGATTCCGTTACAAGAACAGCAACTCATTTCGTATTAAAGAAGTATAAAGACCATGGTACAGTGATGGCTAAAGAGACTAAGAGCGAAAGGCAGCTGATCACACCATGAGAAATCCTTTATCTGATAAGATCCTGAAAATCAAACCTTCAGGTATCCGTAAATTTTTCGACATCGTTGTAGAGATGAACGATCCGGACGTTATCTCCCTTGGTGTGGGCGAACCTGATTTTGACACACCTTGGCATATCCGTGAGGAAGGTATCTACTCCCTTGAAAAGGGCCGTACTTTCTACACATCCAATGCCGGCTTAAAAGAATTAAAAGAAGAGATCAGCCGTTACCTGCTGAGAAAGATCCAGACATACTATGATCCTGTCGCTGAGGTCATGGTGACCGTCGGTGGTTCTGAAGCGATCGATGTGGCCCTTCGTGCCATGCTGAATGAAGGGGATGAGGTCATTATCCCTGAGCCATGTTATGTTTCCTACCTGCCATGTGTGAAGCTGGCAGATGGCGTGCCTGTGATTATTCCGCTTCAGGAGAAGAATGAGTTCAAACTCACTGCTGAAGAGCTGGAGGCTGCGATCACACCAAAGACAAAGATCCTGATCCTGGCCTTCCCTAACAACCCAACAGGTTCCATTATGACAAAAGAAGACCTTCAGCCGATCGTTGATCTTTGTATCAAACATGACATTTTTGTCATCTCTGATGAGATCTATTCCGAACTGACCTACCAGACAGATCATGTGTCCATCGCATCCTTCCCTGGTATGAAGGAGAGAACCGTTCTGATCAATGGTTTTTCCAAAGCCTTTGCCATGACAGGCTGGCGTCTGGGTTATGCCTGCGCACCATCTCTGATCCTGTCACAGATGCTGAAGATCCATCAGTTTGCGATCATGTGTGCACCGACAACCAGCCAGTATGCAGCTGTAGAAGCACTTCGCAACGGTGATGACGATGTGGCCATGATGAAAGAGTCCTACAACCAGCGCCGTCGTTTCCTGATCCATACCTTCAGAGAAATGGGTCTCGACTGCTTTGAGCCATTCGGTGCTTTCTATATCTTCCCAAGCATCAAGAGCCTGGGTATGACTTCCGATGAATTTGCCACAGAGCTGCTGAAGGCAGAAAAAGTAGCCGTTGTTCCTGGTACTGCTTTCGGTGACAGTGGTGAGGGCTTCCTGCGTATTTCCTATGCTTACTCTCTGGAGGAACTCAAGGAAGCAACAGGTCGTATTGCCCGTTTCGTTGCGAAAGTCAGAAGTGAGAAAAACTTATGATGAATATCGTTTTACATGAGCCGGAAATGCCTGCCAACACAGGCAACATCGGCCGTACCTGTGTGGTGACAGGTGCCAAGCTCCACCTTATCAAGCCCCTGGGCTTTGAGATTTCCGACAAGATGGTCAAGCGTGCCGGCCTTGATTACTGGCCACAGCTGAACTATGAGGTCTATGAGAACTTTCAGGATTTTCTGGACAAAAATCCGGATTGTCAGGGTAAGCTTTACATGGCCACCACAAAAGCGAAAAAAGTATATACAGAGCTTCACTATGAAGAGGATTGCTATATCATGTTTGGCAAGGAGAGCGCCGGTATTCCGGAGGAGATCCTTGTGAACTACGAGCCTTACTGTGGCCGTATTCCAATGGGACATGATATCCGTTCCCTGAATCTCAGCAATTCCGTCGCTATCATGCTGTACGAGGCACTGAGACAGCACAACTTTGCCAATCTGGAGCAGGAGGGAGATCTCCACAGACTGCACTGGGCAGAGGATTGATAAAAGAAGCGTCTCTAACGAAAGAAAAACCGATGATCACTCATCGGTTTTTCTGTTTTATTTGATGATTTTCATTTTGGTTAATGGCCAGTAACGGACCATCGCTTTGCCAAGGATGTTGTCTCTTGGTACAAAACTGTAGACAAGGGCATCCGTATAACTGGAAGTCAGCCCTTCCTTGATGGCTTCATCCGCCCAGAAACGGCTGTCCAGGGAATGGTTACGGTTATCACCCATGACAAAATAGCTGTCATCAGGGATTTCAAAATCCAGGCCATCGTTGGCATAGAACCATTCTTCCTTGAGGTAAGGCTCAGCCACCGGTTCGGTGCTGTCATCGATGTAGACATGACCGTCCCGGATGTGAAGGGTCTCGCCCGGAAGTCCGATGACACGTTTGATATAGTGGGTGGTAATGCCCAGACCTTCATCCACAGGGTAGTTGAAGATGATGATGTCGCCGCGCTCAGGGCCATCCTTTAAGTAGGAGAGTCTGGAAGCGAAGATTCGATCGCCCGTGTCGATGGTATGTTCCATGGAACCACTTGGGATCACCGCATTGACAATCAGGAGGTGGTTCACAATGAAGACGATGACAAATGCAATGGCAAAAGTGGCGATCCAGCTGAGAAGCTCGCTGACGCAGCCTTTTTTGCCTTCTTTTTTTTCTTTGTTTTCTGTATCCATAAGGCCTCCTTACTGTTTCAGCTCGACGATCGTTACACCGTTCTCGCCTTCACCGTACTGACCGAGTCGGTAGCTCTTGACATACTTGGTCTTACGGAGTTTTTCATGCACTGCTTTTCGCAGGGCACCGGTACCACGGCCATGAATGACAGTGACGTTCTGGATATGAGCCAGGTAGGCATCATCCAGGTATTTATCCAGATTCATGACAGCTTCATCTGTTGTCTGTCCGATCAGGTTGATGGACGCATTGATGGTAGCGGTCTTGTTCATCTTGATCTTACCGGAACCGGTCTTGTTGATGATTGGGGAGCTTACAACCTCCTCATCGATCGGCTCAAGGTCTGTGAAGTGGATACGGGATTTCAAGATACCCATCTGGATCATCAGGTTGCCCTTGCTGTCCGGAGCAGAAACAACGATACCCTTGAGATTCATGCTGATGACGCGGACGCTGTCACCCTGCTTAAAGTCGGTAGCGGTGTAGTTCTTGTTTTTCTTCTTGGCCGGGGCCTCTTTTTTAGTGGAGGCTTTGTTCAGCTTTTCTCTTGCTCGGGTTCTTTCCTGTTCCAGCGCCTTCATATCCACAGAACCGTTCTGTACCAGCTTGTTTATGGTACGGATGGTCTGATCAGCGGAATCCTTGGCATCCTGCAGGATCTTCTGCGCTTCCTCATTGGCTTTGGAGAGGATGCGTTCTTTCTGTTTATCCAGGTTTTCAGACTTGGTTTCCAGACGTTTTTTCAGCTGTTCGATCTCCTGCTTGTAGGCAGTGACCTGAGCCTGCTCTTTCTCAATGGTGATTCGGCTGGCTTCCAGGTCGGCAAGGAGGTCTTCGAAGTTCTGGGTCTGTGTATCGATGTTCTTCTTGGCATCCTCAATGATGTAGTTTGGAAGGCCCAGTTTTCCGGAGATGGCAAAAGCATTACTCTTGCCGGGGATACCGATCAGAAGACGGTAGGTTGGGGAAAGTGTGGCAACATCAAACTCACAGGATGCGTTCATGACACCTTCTGTTGTCAATGCAAAGATCTTGATCTCACTGTAATGGGTGGTGGCCATGGTGGTCACACGTTTATTCAGCAGGTTTCTCAGAATGGCGATGGCAAGTGCAGCACCTTCGGTTGGGTCTGTACCGGCACAAAGCTCATCGAAGAGAACCAGACTGCGGTAGTCCGCCGCATCCAGGATGCGGACGATGTTGGTCATGTGGGAAGAGAAAGTACTGAGACTCTGCTCAATGCTCTGCTCATCACCGATATCGGCAAAGACATCTTCAAAGACGGCCAGCTCTGAGTGTTCAAAGGCAGGGATGTGAAGACCGGCCTGACCCATCAGGGTGAAGAGACCGACGGTCTTTAAGGATACGGTTTTACCACCTGTATTCGGACCTGTGACAATGAGCATCTTGTAGCCATTGCCCATGGTCAGGTCGATCGGAACGACCTTCTTCTTGTCCAGAAGCGGATGACGTCCCTTTTTGATATTGATATAGCCGTTTTCGTTGAAGATCGGCTCAGAACCGTTGTAGGTCTTGGAGAAAGATGCCTTGGCAAAGATGAAATCCAGCTGAGTGAGGATGGCAATATCCTGCTCGATGAGTGGTGTGGAAGAAGATGCTGTTTCGCTGAGCTCTTCCAGGATACGCTCGATCTCTTCCTTTTCCTTGGCGGACAGTTCTCTCAGGTCGTTGTTCAGCTTCACGATGGCCATCGGCTCTATAAAGAGTGTGGAACCTGTGGAAGACTGGTCATGGATCATACCCTGAACCTGGGAACGGTATTCGGCTTTAACCGGCAGGCAGTAGCGGCCGTTTCGCATGGTGACAAGGTTATCCTGGAGCTTGGAGCCGATGTTCTGGGAAGTGACCATGGCAGAAAGCTGGGTATGGATCTTGTCATTGATGATCTTAAACTGTCTGCGGATATGCTTGAGTGTTGGAGAGGCATCGTCTGCCATAGTCTCCTCGTCGATGATACAGCGCTTGATCTCTCGGTTTAAGTTGGAGAGCGGCTCGATGAGAGAGAACATCTCGTCCAGGCAGTCGGTATCCTGATCTTCGGGATCACGTCGGCCGTAGGTCTTGACGCGCAGGGCCACATCCAGTGTCTTGGCAATATTCAGAAGCTCTACCATACCGAGTGTACCGCCGATGCGGAGTCTCAGAAGAGAACCACGGATATCTTTGATACCTGAGAAGGAGAGGCTGCCTTTCTTGTAGACACGGGTCAAAGCATCGGATGTTTCCATCTGACCACGTAAGATCACGGCAAGGTCGGATGTCGGCATCAGATTTTTGCACAGGTCCTTGCCCAGTGGTGAGCTGGCATAACCTGTGAGCATTTCTATAATTTTAGGATACTCCAGTATCCTGAGTGCTTTTTCGTTCAATGGATTACCTCCGTTTAGTTATTAGGGCATAAA
>JAZUHQ010000207.1:0-3936 GCA_045641805.1 Lachnospiraceae bacterium | reverse complement strand
TTACGATCCTCGGAAAGGCTTATCCGTTTGTACCGATCCAGCTGACACTGATCAGTACCGTGGCGATCGGTATCCCAAGCTTGATCCTTGCGGTTGAGCCGACAGAGACGGTCACACAGTCAGGATTCTTAAAGCATGTGCTTCAGATCGCACTGCCGAGTGCCCTGACCATGACGCTCAATATGCTCCTGATCCAGGTTCTTGGCGGCCTGCTCGGCTTCAGCAGCGAAATGGTCTACACCTACAACCTGATCATTGCCGGTATTGTCAGCATCATGGTACTCATTATGGTCAGCACACCAATGAACAGACTGAGAGAAGTGCTTTGCTACGCAATGGCCGTCCTTTTTGGCGCCTGTGTGCTTTTCTTCCCGGCTCTGTTCAGCGTCGGCTCTATCTTTAACTGGCGTATGATCTTCTGTATTCCACTGGTGATCTTTACGATCTACAGCATGAGAGTGCTGAAGACAGTTGTGCACGTGGTCATCGGAAAACTGAATATTTAATGCTGGGTTTTACGGAACACTACACAGAACCAGGTTCACGTATTGGTGAACCTGGTTCGTTTTCATATGATTATAAATCTGTTTTTGGGTTTGGAGAGAAAAAAACACATTTTGTAGTTTATGATATGCGAAATCATATAAAGATGAAATAGTAGTAAGTGAGGCATATAAACTATATATTTATTGCCAAGGAGGTTATGGTTTGAAAGCAGAAACATTTATTCATAAAGAAATGCCGTCTTATATTGAATTGATCAGGAAGCTGACGTCCATCCCGGCGCCTTCAGGCAAGGAAGAGCAGCGTGCAGCCTTTGTGCTGGAGTTCCTGCGAAGCTGGGGCTATGATCAGGCCTATGTGGATGCTGCGGGCAGCGTGATCTGCAGGCTAGAGGGGGTATCGGCTGGCAAGGCTCATTTTTATGGGGCTCATCTGGATACGGTTTTTCCTGATGAGGCGGAGATTCCAGTGACGGTGACAGAAGACCGGATCATGGGCCCCGGTGTGGGGGATGATACGACCAATGTCTGTGCTCTTCTTCTTTGTATGAAGTATCTGAAGCAGGAAGCTCTGCTGCCAAAGATGCCTGTCGTCTTTATTTTCGATACAGGTGAGGAAGGACTCGGAAACCTCAAGGGTGCCAGACAGATGATGAAGGACCATGAAGCGGAGATGGCACAGTTCGTTTCTTTTGATCTTGGCTATGATAAGATCTACAACGTGGCAGTGGGATCCAGACGTTTCGAGATCAGGCTGATGACAGAGGGAGGTCATTCCTACAATGATTTCGGACATACCAATGCCATCGCCAAAGCGGCTGAGATGATCCATGACCTGTATGAGATCGATGCCTCCCTTATGCCGGGAAAAACGACCTATAACGTGGGTGTGATCAGTGGTGGCACTTCTGTCAATACCATTGCCCAGAAAGCTTCTTTCATGTATGAATACCGCTCAGATAGCCAGGAGGGTCTTGGTCTCATGGCAGAGGCTTTCGAGAAGATTCTGAGCCACTTTGAAGCGATGGAGGATGTGGATATCTCTCTGCGCCATCTGGGTGACAGACCTTCCCAGGGACCGGTGGATCCGAAAGCACTCGCTGATTTGACAGATCTGGCCAGCTCTGTGATCACGGAAGTGACAGGAAAAAGACCTGTCTGCACCAGTGGTTCCACAGACTGCAACATGCCGCTCTCTTTAGGCATTCCTGCCATCTGCTTTGGCGCCTGTCTGGATATAGGCCCTCATACAAGGGAGGAATATGTCCCTTTAGATTCTTTAAAACCGGGCTTTTTATGCGCCATTTCCTTCATGCTCAGAGACCTGGGCATTGATTAGTGAAATTGGAAAATACTGGAAAAAAGTAAGTTTGTGATAACTTTTTTTGGAAAACAGTTGCATAATTATTCGGGATATGCTATAGTCGGAATCGATAAAAAAGAATGTAAAGAATATTTCACAACGGAGTGATTCTGTGGTGAAGTATTCTTTTTTTTTGCCATTTAATGGCTTTTTTGAAAGGTAAAGGTGAAATAAGAATGAAAGCGTTTCTGATTCTGGCAGACGGTACTGTATATGAAGGCAAGAGTTTCGGTGCAGTCCGAGAAGTCATCAGTGAGATCGTATTTAATACATCCATGACCGGATATCTGGAGATCTTAACAGATCCATCCTACTGTGGACAGGCAGTGGTGATGACCTATCCGATGATCGGCAACTATGGTGTGTGCTATGAAGACCAGGAAGATCCACAGTCCTATGTGGATGCCTACATTGTCCGTGAGATCTCACACTGTCCAAGTAACTTCAGAAATGAAGATGAGTTAGAAAAATTCCTCATTGCTCATGACATTCCGGGCATTGAGGGTATCGATACAAGAGCATTGACCAAGAAACTGAGAAGCCAAGGTACCATGAATGGTATGATCACCACCAACGAGCACTATGATCTAGGGGAGATTCTTCCTAAGATTAAGGCTTATAAGGTGACGGATGCTGTTAAGCGCGTCTCCTGCACAGAGAAGACAGTTTATCCTGGAGAAGGTATGAAGGTGGCTTTGATGGACTTTGGTGCCAAGCGCAACATCTGCCAGTCCCTTTTAAAGAGAGGCTGTCAGGTAACGGTTTATCCGGCTTATACATCCGCTAAGGAGATTCTCGGTGATGGTCCGGATGGCATCATGCTGTCCAATGGCCCCGGTGATCCAAAGGACTGCGGTCCGATCATCGATGAGATCCGCGAACTCTACAATTCTGATGTCCCGATTTTTGCGATCTGTCTTGGCCATCAGCTGATGGCACTGGCCAAGGGTGCAGACACAAGAAAGATGAAATGGGGACACAGAGGTGCCAATCATCCGGTCAAAGACCTGCACACAGGTCGTGTCTACATGTCTTCCCAGAACCATGGCTATGTGGTGGATGAGAAATCCGTGCCGGCCAGCATTGCGGAAGTGAGCTTCTTAAATGCCAACGATGGTACAACAGAAGGTCTTCACTATCTGGGCAAGAACATCTTTACCGTACAGTTCCATCCTGAAGCCTGCCCGGGCCCACAGGATACAGCGTACCTTTTTGACAATTTCCTGGACATGATGGAGGTATACAAAAATGCCGAAGAATAACAGTATTAAAAAAGTATTGGTCATTGGTTCCGGTCCGATCGTCATCGGACAGGCTGCAGAGTTTGACTATGCAGGTACACAGGCATGTCGTTCCTTAAAGGAAGAGGGCGTGGAAGTTATTCTTGTTAATTCCAACCCTGCCACCATCATGACAGATAAAAACATTGCAGACAGAGTTTATATCGAACCACTGACAGTGGAAGTTTTAAAGAAGATCATCAAAAAAGAGCAGCCGGACAGCATCCTCCCAACACTCGGCGGTCAGGCTGCCCTCAATCTGGCTATGGAGCTGGATGAGAGCGGATTTCTCCATGAAAACAGAGTCCGCATGATCGGTACTTCCTCACTGACGATTAAGAAGGCTGAAGATCGTCTGGCTTTCAAAGAGACCATGGAAAAGATCGGTGAGCCTTGTGCTGCCAGTGAGGTATGTACTTCCCTTCAGGGCTGTATCGACTTTGCAGAAAAGATCGGTTATCCGGTCGTTATCCGTCCGGCCTACACACTGGGTGGCTCCGGCGGTGGTATCGCACACGATTACCAGCAGCTTCACGACATTGCCTCCAATGGTCTCAGACTGAGCCGTGTCGGCCAGGTCCTCGTTGAGCGCTATATCGGCGGCTGGAAAGAGATCGAGTATGAAGTAATCCGCGACAACTACGGCAACTGCATCACCGTCTGCAACATGGAAAATATTGACCCTGTGGGCGTGCACACCGGTGACAGTATCGTTGTCGCACCATCCCAGACACTGGGTGACAAAGAATATCAGATGCTGAGTACATCAGCACTTAACATTATTACAGAA